>OMUX01000084.1 GCA_900314345.1 uncultured Erysipelotrichaceae bacterium
TTCCCTTCATGCTGGTGGTATCCATCAAGCTCAATCACCGCTTCCGTACCGCCACAAAGGCACAGCGTGTCCAGATCGGAGAACTGAATGCGGCTGTAGAGGATTCCTTGCTTGGTGAAAAGGTCGTCAAGGCATTCACTGCCGAGGAACGGGAACTAGCAAAGTTTGATGAAGGAAACCAGAAGTTCAAGGAAATCAAGACACAGCGATACTATGCCATGGCGAACTTCATGATGAGCACAAGGCTGTTTGACGGCCTCATGTATTCCGTGACGATCATTGCCGGCGGTCTGTTCCTGGTATACGGAAAGATCAACCCGGGTGATCTTGTGGAATACATCCTGTATGTCACCACACTGATCGCAACGATCCGCAGGATCGTGGAATTCTCCGAGCAGTTCTCCTTGGGCATCACAGGCATTGAGCGCTTTTTTGAAATCATGGATACCCCGGCTGACATCGTGGACAAGGAGTACGCAAAGCCGCTTGTCGTCAAGGGCGGAGAAATCCGCTTTGATCATGTGACATTCGAATATCCGGATGACCACAACACTGTCCTGCATGACCTCAATCTCACGATTCATCCAGGGGAGAACCTGGCACTGGTTGGGGAAAGCGGCGGCGGCAAGACGACATTGTCCTCCCTGATACCGCGGTTCTATGACACGACTGCAGGAGCTGTGCTGGTGGATGGCCAGGATGTACGGGATGTGACGCTGGAATCCCTGAGGTCTGCCATCGGCATCGTTCAGCAGGATGTGTATCTGTTCTCCGGCACGGTGGCAGAGAACATTGCCTATGGAAAACCAGGTGCTTCCAGAGAAGAGATCATCCATGCTGCAAAGCTTGCCGGTGCGGATGACTTCATCATGAAGCTGAAGGATGGCTATGACTCCTATGTCGGAGAACGCGGCATCAAGCTTTCCGGCGGACAGAAGCAGAGAATCTCCATTGCCCGTGTCTTCCTCAAGAACCCGCCGATCCTTCTGTTGGATGAGGCAACATCAGCGCTGGACAATGAGAGTGAACTGCTCATTGAGAAATCCCTGGCAGAGCTTTCCAAAGGAAGGACAACCCTGACGATTGCCCATCGTCTGACCACCATCCGTCATGCAGAAAGGATCATCGTGCTGGACCATGACGGCATTGCTGAAGAAGGAACCCATGAAGAACTCCTTGCCATGCATGGCATCTACTGGAGGCTGTGGAACGGGATTCCCTCAGAGGATGCACAGCCTGTCATGGCGTGAATCCATCATCATTGTCAGTCTGAAACGAACAAAAGGAACGAGTACAGATCGCTGTGCTCGCTCCTTTGCTTTCAATGTGCAATGTTCGGGTGATGATCTTATTCCGGAAGCGGATCGATCAGCTGTTTTTTTGTCCTGCGGTAGAACGCTGTCATTAACAGCAATGATGCAATCTCAGCAATATCAAACGACCACCAGACTGCATCCAGACCTGACAGCTTTGCCAGGATCCATGCAGAAGGCAGGAGGATCACAAGCTGTCTTGCAATGGACGTAATCATCGAATAGAATGCCTTGCCCATTGCCTGCATGACGGAAGAAAGAACAACGCAGATCCCGGCAAACAGGAAGGACAGGGAGATCACCCTTAAGGCATGGGTTCCGATGGCGGTCATCTCCTCTGAAGCATTGAAGATGGCAAGCAGCCGGTCCGGCATGAGCTGGAAGAAGCCAAAGCCGATGAGCATCACAGCTTCCCCGAAGATCACACTGTCCCTGATTGTCTGCTTGATGCGTGCCTTGTGTCTTGCGCCATAGTTGTATGCAATGATCGGAACCATGGCATTGTTCAGACCGAACACCGGCATGAAGATGATGCTGTTGAGCTTGAAGTACACACCGAAGACTGCGGCGCCTGTCGGTGAGTTCAGCTGCTGCATGAGGATCATGTTCATGCCGAAGGTCATCAGGGAGCCGATGGATACCATGACAATGGAAGGGACAGCAATGGCATAGACCTCCCTGATGAAGCCGGGATCAATGCGGAACGGTATTCTTGTCAGGCTGATTTCATGATTGTAATGATGGTTGAGCCAGATGCCGATGAGGGCACCGATGCACTGACCAAGCACAGTCGCTGCCGCTGCACCGGCAATGCCCATTTCCGGGAAAGGACCGTAGCCGAAGATCATGACGGGATCCATGATGATGTTGATGATGGCCCCGGCAAGCTGTGAAATCATGGTCAGATTCGTGCGTCCTGTGGAGGCAAGCAGACGTTCCATCGTGATCTGAACGAAAAGACCGATGGAAACACAGCAGCAGATCCTGAGATATACAACCCCGCCATCATGTATGACAGGATCATCGGTCTGCACGGACATGAACGGTGAAGCAAGGAAAAACATCAGCACCATGATGACCAGGGAAGAGACGATGCCAAGGAATACGCCATGCTGGGCGGCCTTGTCTGCCTTGTCAAACTGCTTTGCGCCAAGTGCTCTGGAGAGCAGGGCATTGATTCCGACACCTGTTCCGGTGGCAATGGCAATCATCAGGTTCTGGATCGGAAAGACCAGGGATACGGCAGTCAGCGCTGCTTCAGAGATCCTTGAAACATACATGCTGTCGACGATGTTGTAGAGGGCCTGGACCATCATGGAGATGATCATCGGCAAAGCCATGGAATACAGCAGTTTTCCCACCGGCATCGTTCCCATCTTGTTTTCTTCCATGTGCATGTCCTCCTACGGCAATGAAGCCATTGTAGACAGAGACATGCATATAGTAAAGAACGATATGCATGTGGCATGAAATTCGTAGGACCAGCTTCAAATTCATGATAGGGCTGTCTCACGAGAGTAAAGAGTAAGAAATAGATAGCC
Source organism: uncultured Erysipelotrichaceae bacterium (assembly GCA_900314345.1). Lineage (GTDB taxonomy): Bacteria > Bacillota_I > Bacilli_A > Erysipelotrichales > Erysipelotrichaceae > Bulleidia. Next base: position 2,855 of record OMUX01000084.1, read on the forward strand.
GCATCAGAGCGGG
>OMUX01000113.1 GCA_900314345.1 uncultured Erysipelotrichaceae bacterium
GTCTTTCATAAGCCGCAAGGATCGTGCCCTCAAAAGTCAGGATCACATGTTCTTCGTTACAGGGAAGATCGATGGTCATGCCATGCTTCACCTTTTCCGGATCCGCAGCTTCCAGTGTCTTCAGACCCGGACGCAGGATGCGCAGCGGATCAATCCAGTGCGGTTCCTGTTCAATTTCCTCAAGACTCTGTGCCTCTGCCAGCGCCATGCCTTCTATGGATTCCCGCACCAGGGATGTCATGATGGCATATTCCCCAAGGGATGTTCCAAGATCAGTGATCAGTGTACGGATATAGGTGCCGGATGACACACTGGCATCCATGGTCCATCCTTGCGCTGTTTTTCCGACCTGAATCCAGTCGACATGGGCAGGCCTTGCCTTGCGTTCCACTACCTTGCCTTTTCTTGCAAGTTCATAGAGTTTCTTTCCATCCTGATGAACCGCAGAGTACATCGGCGGTACCTGCATGATGTCACCGGTCAGAAGCTTAGCGGCCTCCTGTGCTTCTTCCAGAGAATGTTCAGCCGGTTCCTTCTCATTCAGAACCGTGCCCCAGAGATCTCCGGTGTCCGTTTCCTTTCCGAAGGAAAAACCTGCATGGTAAACCTTGTGGTCGCATACAGCATACGGGGCTAGCTTGGTACAGGACCCGATCAGGATGATCATCAGGCCGCTGGCCTGGGGATCAAGGGTACCTGTATGGCCGGCCTTCTTTTCCTGCAGGATATGACGGCAGCGGGTTGCGGCCGTGAAACTTGTCATTCCCGATGGTTTGTTCAGCAGCAGTACTCCGGACATGTTCTCCTCAACGCAGAAATTATATTAAGAAGATGCCGCCTGTGCAAATACCGTGCAGAATGTATGTTACATTCCACTTTCAGAAAATATCATGAAAGCTATTGACACACGTGAAAGATCGATTATCATTGACTCATCAGATGAACCGATAGAGGCAGCGGTGCAGATGAGTAGTCAGAAGAGCCGGCAGGCTGGGACTCTGATGAAAGGCAATCACCGCCGAACGGACGTGCAGGCATGGACGGACCGTGGGGTTGCGGAAAACATCCGCAGCACTCCTCCGCAGGAAAAGCGGAGAGGCGCTATTGCTTATGGTGGGAATGAGCCGTATGCGATAGCATACGGCTTTGTCTGTATTGAGCAGATTGCTCAAAGGGAGAAAGAGTTATGAATTTCAGAAGAATCACATCCGCCCTGCTGGCTGCTGTCATGCTTGCCGGCTGCGGCAGCTCCACAGCAGCTTCCACCGCATCAGCTTCCGGAACAGATGCCGGAGACAACGGTGTTCTGCGTGTCGGCATGGAATGCAACTACGCACCGTTCAACTGGTCTACGGATACCGCAACAGATACATCGCAGCCTCTTGAAGGAGGCGGCTATTGCGATGGCTATGATGTTGTCATTGCTGAGAAGATGGCTGAAGCTGCAGGCCGCAGGCTCGAGGTTCACAAGCTGGACTGGGACAACCTGATCCTGAATCTGCAGAACAATGAGATTGATGCCATCATCGCCGGCATGACCGCAACAGATGAAAGAAAGGAAGTCGTTGACTTCACTTCCCCGTACTATGAATCCGAAGAAGTCATCATCGTAAAGAAAGACAGCCCGTATGCTTCTGCCACAAGCATCCAGGATTTCTCCGGTGCTACGGTACAGGGACAGATGAATACCATCTATGATGAAGTCATTGATCAGATTGAAGGTGTCAATCATGCTCAGGCCGCTTCTGATTTCCCGGCTGCCATCCAGGCGCTTTCCAGCGGAGCGATTGACGGCGTTGTTTCCGAGCTTCCGGTTGCCAATGGTGTTGTGACCGCTAACCCGGATCTTGCCATCGTAAGATTCGCTGAAGGACAGGGATTTACTGCAGACACTACAGTCTCCATTGCCGTGCGCAAGGAAGATGATGAACTGCAGCAGCAGCTGGAAGATGCCCTTGGAAAGATCTCCAAGGATGAGCGCAACCAGCTGATGGAAGAGGCTGTTGAACGTCAGCCTGCGAATGACTGATGTTCTTTGAGAATATTGCAAAGATTCTGAGCCGCTATGGCACCACATTGCTGTCAGCGGTTCAGAATACGGTCGTTCTTGCCCTTGTCGGCACAGGATGCGGATTCCTCCTGGGACTGCTTGTCGGAGGACTCAGAGCAGTAAAGCTTGACTATACGGCTTCCCCTGCTTCGAAAGGACTGAAGAAGTTCTTTGATGTTCTGGCGAATATCTACATCGGCATCTTCCGCGGTACACCGATGATGGTGCAGGCAGTGTTCTTCTACTAT
>OMUX01000185.1 GCA_900314345.1 uncultured Erysipelotrichaceae bacterium
ACATATTCATCCGAATTCCATGTATCACCGTCATAGACATACCCTTCGGTATCCCCATAGTACGGATCCCAGACATCATCGTTCCAGTAATACCAGTCATCATCAAGGTAATAGTAGATGCCATCATCCGGGCTGTGGTAGTAGCCTGTCTTCTGTGCATGCAAGGCAATTCCAACACCAACGGCAACAATCGCAGCAGCGGCTGCTGCTGCAATGATGACGGTTTTTCTTTCCGTTTTCCTTCTCTTTTCAAACGAATTCTCCGGAAGTGCTCTGTCTGCCGGCTTCTCCATTCTTCTCTTTACGATCTCATCATCCATCTTCTGATAGATGATGCTTACGGCATAAGCTTCATCAATACCACGGTAACGTTCATATCTGGTACCATCCGCCTTGTTCTTGTATACGACAAACTCCCCGGTATCCGGATCCTTGTAAATGCCGAAGCACTTCGGTTCCCTGCAGTCCTGTCCCAGCATGAAGCGCATCTTCTCATACGGAACATTCTTCTCATTGCAGAGCTGTATGAACTCCTCAATCGTCTGTGGCGTCATATCATCACCTCATACTGATCTTAACATGCATGTGTTATGAAAAAGAAAAACGGAAACCATTTCAGTTCCCGCTTCCTGATGTACTTTCCGCTGACTCCGTGGATTCCGGGAGATAGAAGATCTGTTCATCTCCCTTGGAAAGCAGATAGGTGCCTCTGGCATAGCTTGCCACATAATCCGGATCCTCAAGCTTTGCCCTGTCGCTTGTCAGCTTTGCATTCTCATCCTGAACTTCCTGCAGCTTTTCCTGTACTTCCGCCAGCTGTTCCTTCAGGGTAATGGTTGTATAGACTTCCTTGCCTACTTCAAACAGAAGCACGCCGGAAACCGCAATTGCCACGAAGCAGACAAGCTTCAGAAACGGCGTCATCTTCTTTTTCTTCTTCACTGCTGTTTTCTTCTTGTTTTCAGCCATTTCCTGTCCCCTTTCGCGCATCCCTATTCTTGACCATTCCCGGCCGGACTGTCAACCGCCTCTTCAGAGATGACTTCATACATATCCGCTGCTTCCTTTTTCTTCTTCACTTCCTGTGTGGACAGCACACGCACCGTGATCTTCCTGTTTCCGAAGATGACAGAGACGGTATCCCCGGCATTGACATCATGAGAAGGCTTTGCCACACGGCCGTTCACTTCAACTCTCTCATTCAGTGCCAGTTCCTTGGATATGGTTCTGCGCTTCATGATCCTGGATACCTTCAGGAACTTGTCAACCCGCATGTTTCTTTGCCTCCTTTGCCCTGGTCATGACAGTGATTGCCATGGACAAGGCATTCTTTCCTTCCGGAAGATATGCAATGATCCTGCCTCCGGTATAGCGAAGATCAATATCCTTGGAAATCTGAGAGAAGATCTGGAACAGCTTCACACCGTCCACATTCTGTGAAAACAGCTGGGAGAATGTCACCTGCGGCTTCCCCTTGATCTCCTTGTAGGAATCCACATCCGGATCATTGAGCAGGATATCCAGCTTCTTCTTTTCAAACAATGCCTTCACTTCCTGCGGCAGTCTTCCGTACTGATCCACGACTTCCTTCCGGTATTCCTCCAGGGCATCCATGTCCGTCAGAGCATCAATCTTCTGATACATGGAAATCTTGTCATAGTCATCCGGTGCAAAGTGCTCGGGAATATAGCTGCTCTGCGATGTCATGGCATGACGGCGCGGTGCTTCCACCTGCTTCACTTCGCCCTTCTGTCTGGCAATGGCTTCCTCCAGCATCTCGATGTACATGTCAATGCCTACGGTATCAATGAACCCGCTCTGGTTTTCACCAAGCAGGTCCCCCGCACCTCTGATCGTAAGATCACGCATGGCAATCTTGTATCCGCTGCCGAGCCTTGCAAACTCCTTCACGGCCTGAAGACGCTTGGCCGCCTGCTCATTCAGCTGCCTTCTCGGCGGCACCATCAGATAGGCATATGCCACCCTTGAGCTTCTTCCCACACGTCCCTTGATCTGGTAGATCTGTGCCAGTCCGAAGTTCTGTGCATTGTCGATGATGATCGTATTGGCATTGGGAATATCAATGCCGTTTTCAATGATGGTCGTGCATACCAGTACATTGAGCTCATGCCTGGTGAACTGCATCATCACATCCTCAACATCCTCACGGTTCATTCTTCCGTGAACAATGCCGATCCTTGCGTCCTTGATCAGCACCTGCAGGGTTCTTGCCTGGTTGTAGATCGTATCGATGCTGTTGTAAAGGTAGAACACCTGACCATCCCTGGCCAGTTCCTTCTCAATGGCATCCACAATCAGACCCTGGTTCTTCTCCACCACATACGTCTGTACGTTGTAGCGGTTGGCAGGCGGTGTTTCCAGCTGGGAAAGCGAACGGATGCCGACAAGCGACATCTGCAGGGTTCTTGGAATCGGGGTTGCACTCAAGGTCAGCACATCAATGCCGTTCTTCATTTCCTTGATCTTTTCCTTGTGCTCCACACCGAAACGCTGTTCTTCATCCACCACAAGCAGTCCCAGATCATGGAATTCCACATCCTTGGATAGAATCCGGTGTGTTACGATCAGGATATCCACACTGCCGTCCTTGACACCCTTCAGGGTGTCCTTTACCTGCTGCACTGAAGTGAAACGGTCCAGCACCCTGACCGTGACCGGATAGCCTTCAAACCGTTTTGTGAATGTATTGAAATGCTGTTCGGCAAGGATGGTTGTCGGACAGAGAACCGCGGTCTGCTTGTTATCCACCGCCGCCTTGAAGGCAGCACGGATGGCAATCTCCGTCTTTCCGAAACCGACATCACCGCAGACCAGACGGTCCATGGGCTTGTCGCTTTCCATATCCGCCTTGACATCTTCCACGGCCTTTTTCTGGTCCGGTGTGAGTTCATAGGCAAAGTCATTCTCAAACTGTTTCTGCAGCTCCGTGTCCTTCTGATAGGCAAAGCCGATATGCTGCTCACGGTTTGCATAAAGATGCACCAGCCTCTGGGCAATGTTGTCTACATTCTCTTCCAGACGCTTCTTTGTCTTTGACCATTCATCACTGCCAAGCTTGTTGAGCCTTGGCACGACACCTTCCCGGCTGACGAACTTCCTGACCAGACGGAACTGTTCCAGCGGCACCAGCAGCTCGCTGTTCCCCTTGTAGATGATGCGCAGGAAATCACGCATCGTTCCCTGGATCTCACGGGTCTGTATTCCCATGTACTGTCCCACGCCATACTGTGCATGAACAACATAGTCTCCAGGCTCCAGCTCCTCATACCCATGGATTTCCTCCGCCGAGCGGAACTTCTTCTCATGCCTTCCGGTATGGTGATGAATCTCAAACAGTTCGGAAGCAGTGACAACCTGCAGGTTTCCGACATGGTACGTGAATCCTTCCGCAAGCGGCCACAGCATGAGATTGAAGCCTGGCTGCAGTTCATCCCCCTCACTGACAAGACGGTAGGGATGCTTGTATTCCACACATGTCTTGATGACACGTTCCATCTCCTTGTCCTGAAGACAGAAAAGTACCTTTGAACCGTCTTCCAGGATCTTCAGCTTGAGATCCAGAGGCTCATTGGGAAGATGGAGTTCTTCGATTCCGCTGATACTGTCCGCAAAGGGATCTTCCTTCACTCTTCTGCAGTCTGGTGCGATCCGTTCATACGGATTCCATACGGAAAATTTCTTCACCCACTTCTTCTCTTCCACCATCTCCTGCAGATACGTGGAAGTATCCTCGATCAGATGTGTGACACTCTCCCTGACCGCCTCTTCATCGGAGCACAGAATCAAAGGATGATCCATGTAGTCCGCAATGGTACTGACATGATCCAGGAGTGCCGTGTAAGGATAGAACCTGGTTTCCCTGATATGACCTTCCATGGCTTCAAGATCTGATTCAATGGATGAGGAAAGCATGGGATCATTGGCTTCCTTCAGCATTCCCTCTGCCTTTGCACGGATTTCCTGTACATCCTCATCTGAGAACAGCAGGTCGCTTGCCGGCACGATATCCACATGATCCATGGGCAGGATCGTTGTCTGCGTATCGGCATTGAAGAAACGGATGCTGTCGATCTCATCATCAAAGAACTCGATTCTCACCGGGTTTTCATAGTTGATGGAATAGACATCCACAATGCCGCCGCGGGCTGCGAAGCTCAAAGGCTGATCAATGTGGCTGGTCTGGTAATAGCCTCCTGCAAGCAGCTTCCGCTTCAGTTCCTCCAGGGAACACGTATCCCCCACGGAAAGATGCACACAGGCATCCTGGAACAGCTTTGGAGAAGGCAATGATCTGAGGAATCCCGAAGGACAGGTAACCACAACCTGGTTCCTGTTTGAAAGCAAGGAAGCCATGGTCTCCACCTTCTGAGCGGTGATCTCCGGAGATGCTGCAATTGCCTCTACACGCAGGGATTCATCCGCTCCGAACAAAGCACATGCATCATCCGGAAGGAGGCTGGAGATCCTTTCATAGAGCCTTTGTGCATGATAGAGGTTCTGCTTTACCACCAGGATCGGCCTTGGCTTATGCTGAAAGGAAACACTGATGACAAGGGCCTCCTCCATCAAGGAGGAAAGCGGCAGTGTTCCCTTTTCCTGATTCAGTTTCATTACCGCCGGATTGTCCTCAAATTCCTTCAGGAACAATTCCGGCATCTTCTTGTTATCTTCCAAACCTTATCCCTCAGCAGGCTTCTTCACCTTGAGATTGTACTTCGTCATGACATCACTGACCGGCTCCGTTACCCAGGCAATGGCAGCCTTTGCGGCATCTTTCAATGCATTCTGATAGATATCCTGTTCGCTTTTGGGAACCGCAGACAGTACCCAGTCCGGAACGATGTCATGTTCACCGCGCACACTGTGTCCTACGCCGATGCGTACTCTTGTGATTTCATCCGTCTTCATGGCATCGATGATTGACTTCATGCCCTTCTGACCACCGCTGCTTCCCTTTTCACGGATTCTCACACTGCCTACAGGCAGGTCCATGTCATCATGCAGCACAAGCACATCAGAAGCTTCCAGATGATAATACTTCACCGCCTGGATCACCGCCGAACCGCTTTCATTCATATAGGTCAGAGGCTTCATCAGAAGCACACGTTCCCCGTTGATCCTGACATCAGCAGTCAGTGCATTGAACTGTTCATGGTTGATGGAAACACCAAGTTCATCACTTACAAGATCCACAGCCATGAACCCGCTGTTGTGTCTTGTCTTCTCATATTCCCTGCCTGGATTCCCCAGGCCTGCAATCAGTTTCATTCCTGTTCCTTCTTGTCATCCTCTGCTGTTTCCTCAGCAGGTTCTGCATCCTTTGTTTCTTCTTCAGTTTTCTCATCCGAAGGCAGCTCCACGCTCAGCTCCTTCATCCATCTTGCGCCAAGTCTTGTTTCGGCAAATCTCTTGAGATCCGCCTCATACGGCTGGATGCCTTCAGCACTTCCATCATCCAGGGCAAGTCTTGCCAGCATGACAGTAATCATGTCCTTGTACAGACCGATCAGCTGCTTGTTGTAGCGATACTGGCCATAGTCTCCGTTCATCACTGCATTGTAGAAGCTTCTGCCCTTGTCTTCCTTGTTGTCATAGAACAGGGCAAAGCTGTCATGCATGACAGAAAGGAAGGTATCTGACAATGCGTCATGATAAGGCTTCAGCTTCTCATTCACCGCTTCTCTCAGATCATTGCGGCCGATGGACCAGAGATGATTGGGAATGGCGGTATAGAGATAGAAGAAGCTGTCTTCATTGTCGTTGAAACCGTCTGTCCTTGAACCCTGGGGATGCAGAAGCAGTTCAATATCCAGTGTGGAAAGATGTTCCCTGAATGCCTTTTCCCTTCTGTAGTACACATCGCCCCAGATGCGCAGCACTTCGATCTTTGCGGCAAATGTTTTGTCCTTTTCCTCGGCAATGACCTTGTCGGCATCGTCAAAGAACTTCTGTTCATCATTGATTTCATCCAGTACCTTGAGCAGCTTCTTGTTCTTGTTGTTCTTCTTTGCAAGCATGAAGGTCCTGACGACCATATAAATCAACAGCACGAACATGACAAGCGTCATGATTGATCCTGACATTGATGCATCCATAAACGATCCTCGCTTTACGGTCTACATTATACCTGTTCACAGAGTGTTTCTGCATCTCCATTATGAACGCATCGGTTGTTTCCGTCTGACGGAAGGAATGGATCTCATCCCCTGTTATTCCCATCACCCTGCTGGAAGATGCTATTCATTATGAGTACTGTACGAGCATCATCTCTGACAATTACATCCGGCAGCCATAGATAAGATGAACCGTCCGGAGAATGTCATCCGGTCATCTTCTTCCGGAAACTGACATCCATTCCATTCCGGAAGTCACAAAAACAGCTTAACCGTGCGGAAATTCATGAAAATTTTTCGGAAAAACTTCATTGACTTTCCAATAGGCCGCATGTATTATAGTGAAGCGATTGTTCTATAAAAAGATGGAGGTGGCATGAAATGAAAAGAACATACCAGCCGTCC
>OMUX01000180.1 GCA_900314345.1 uncultured Erysipelotrichaceae bacterium
CCGTGTAGGAACCGTGGAGTCAAACAGCGGTATGACATACTGGTTCTCATCGCAGAGGTAATCCTCAGCTTCATGGCATGCCTTCAGGAATTCTGTCGGATCAGCGAGCTGCTTTGCGTCATAGACCATCTGGTCGAACTTCGCATCATCCACTGCTGCAGTGACCTGCATGCCAGTGGTCCAGAGATCCAGGAACTGCATCGGGGAATCACCGGCCATGTAGCCATAGCGGGAAATCTCGAAGTCGCCCTGATCGAGCTGATCATAGAAGACGCCGGCTTCAACAGCCTGGAACTCAACATCCACACCGACTGCCTCCCACTGCTGCTGCAGGACGGTTGCTACATCCTCATGGATGCCGTTGTTGGAATACTTGTAGACGATGTGCAGCGGATTGGACTCATCATATCCAGCTTCGGCAAGCAGAGCCTTTGCACCATCCGGATCATAGGAAGCACTGTAGCCGTCCTTGTCTCTTTCCTGACGGAAGTCGCCGTCGATGCCGGCAAGACCGTCCGGAATGTAGCCGTTGAGCACAGGGTAGAATGTTTCACCGCCAAGCACGGAGACAACAGCGGTCTTGTCAATGGCCATGGCAAGTGCCTTTCTGACTCTGACATCCTTTGCCCAGTCAGGTCCTGTAGAACCGGAGTTGATGGCCAGGAAGTAGTTGCACGGGCTGTCCTGGATCCAGAGGTTGTCAGTGCCCTGATACTTTGTTGCGGATTCTACAGAGACACCGTCTGCCACATCAACCTCACCGGTTTCAAATGCCATGGACTGTGCATCGGAATCCGTCATGGACATGAAGACGATGTTAGGCATCGTGATCTTGTCAGCGTTGAAGTATGCATCATTCTTGGCAAGCACTGCCTTCTCGGTTGCGTTGAAGTCTGTCAGGACATACGGACCGTCGGTGACATAGCCTGCGGTCATGGACCATGTGCTGTCATGCTGAGGAGTGCTCTGCGGCACAGCCAGCCAGGAACCGTTTGTCATAAGACCCGGCAGGTAAGTGCACGGTGTCTTGAGATGCAGGATCAGTGTTGCATCATCCGGTGCCTCAATGCCGACTTCGGAATGATCTTCCGTCGTGCAGTCGAAATCAGTGCCTGCTTCCAGAGCCTTTGCGTTGTAGTCGCCGGCACCGACGATGAAGCTTGTCATGTCATAGACAGACCATGCATTGTCTGCACCATAGGACAAAGCTCTCAGCCAGGAATAGACGAAATCCTGTGAAGTGACCGGTGTACCGTCGCTCCATGTAATGCCGTCCCGCAGATGGAACGTGTAGGTCAGACCATCATCACTGACCTCATAGGATTCACAGAGCTCCGGCTGAGCGGTCTTGCTGGAATCCGTGCGGAACAGTCCGGAATAGATGTGCGTAATGACGTTGCTGTTGACGGTCTCGGTATTCAATGCCGGATCGAGTGTCGTGAACTGCGCGCCAAGGGCTACCGTTACGGTATCCTGGCCGCCTCCTGTAGTTTCACCGCCTGCTGCAGCGGTGCCTGCGGCTGCTGTACTTTCCGTACCGCCTCCGCAGCCTGCAAGGCTGATCACCATCAAGCCTGCAAGCAATCCCTTCCATACTCTGTTCATTTCCTTCCCTCCTTTGGATTTCCTGAATGAACAATGAAATATCCTGATAAACAAAAAGCCGTCTCAAACCCTCAGGTTCAGAGACGACATTGCCGCGGTACCACTCTGTTTGCCTGGCTTTCACCAGACCACTTCTGTTCCGTTAACGCCGGATTACGATCCCCCTACTGCATGTTCAGGTTCTCTTCTCACAGATGCGTTTCACCATGTGCGGCTGACCGGTCTTCCACTCTGTACCGGCTCGCTGACAGACACACCACAGCTACTCTTCTGCTCATCGAAGCTACCTGCATTCTACAGCAGTGAAAAATATTGTCAATCGCTTACATTGATTTTTCAGTAATGTTTTTCAATTTTGTTACAGGCGAAATGTAACTATTTACAAAAAGAACAGCTCACAGGCTGCGCTTCATGTAGATCACATCCGGCATCGGATTGTCATAGTACGCTTCACATCTCTCAAAGCCATGGGTTTCATAAAGATGGATCGCCGCCTTCAGAGGTTCAATGGTGTCAAGCACCATTTCCTTATACCCCGCAGCCTTTGCATGGGCAATGATCTCATCCACAAGCATGTGTCCAAGATGCGCACCTCTGCAGGACGGGGAAACGTACAGCCGCTTCATTTCACAGCGTTCTGCCGTATGCCTGTGGTATGCCACGATACCCCGCACCTTCCCGTTTTCATCCACAGCCGCAAGCAGCTCCCCGTTGGGGACAGCGTACTTCACCTTGGGGTCCTTGAGTTCTTCATCCAGATGCTGGAAGGAAAGATCCCTGCCAAGTCGCTTTGTATATTCCATGATCAGTGCCTTCACCTGATCCATGTAGTCCGTCCCGTCAACGATTCTGTACATCCGCTTTCTCCTTCTTTCTCATATAGAGCTTCATCGCATCCGTGATCTTCTCCATCTCTTCCTTTGTGAACATGCGGTACAGCTCTTCTGCCTGTTCATCCGAACGCTGTTCCAGTTCCTCGAATGCCTTCATTCCTTCTGCACTCAGATACAGGTGCTTTGCCCTGCCGTCATCTGCATCCTTTTCCATGTACAGCAGTCCCCTGTCATCCAGGCTGTGAAGGATCCGGCTGAGATAGCCTTTGTCCATGTTTTCCAAACGGCACAGTTCTCTTGCAAGGATGCCGGGGGTTCTCCCGATGGCACCGATGATCCTTCCTTCCGGGAAGGTCCACCGTGTATGCAGAACATGGGAATCGAGAAGATGAAGATCACTGGTATACAGGCGGTTGAACCGCCGGATGAGTTCTGTATGTTTCATACCTGGGATATTACTCATATGGTTGACTATGTCAACTATATGAGTGAAAGAAAATCCGGTTTCCCGGAATTCTTCAGATGGCAAAGGGCGAAAGCCATGCCTTTCTTCCCATGTCATCAATCAGTGTTGCACGAAGGTAGGTTTCCTTTGGGACAGACTGGAAGACAACCTTGCCGTCCATTGGATGCTGTACACGTTCCGGGGACCAGCAGCGGTTGCTGGAGAAATACACTGTTTCCGTGTCCTCGCTGCACTGCAGGGTGAGTGTTCTTTCCGTATCATCCCATACCGCATCCAAGATCTTCGGTCCCTGGGATGCATAGAAGTTTCCGTCCTTCAATGCCGCAAGAATGGATTTCCGGGAAAGATCCCCGGCATTGACCATGACAAAGGATTTCATCTCATCACCGTTGTAATGGTGCGCATCATCATCTGCAACTGCCTTCATCAGGATGCCGCTGCTCGCCCAGAGATCAAAGTAATGGCTTGAGTCTGCACGTTCCGGATTCCATGGCATTCCGCTTGTCGTATTGTAGATTTCTGCCGCAAAGACACCTTCGCATCTTGCAATGTCCTTCGGTTCCATCAATGACCATGCCGGATGGGCAAGCAATGCAAGGCCGCCTGCTTCATTGATTCTCTTGATATAATCCTCCGCCTGCATGCCTCTTTCAATTCCAGGGTCTCTTTCCAGACCGAAGCCTACAATATGGAACACAGGATCGTTCACATCCCACTCTGCACCGTTGAGAAGCAGGAAGTCCTTTTCTTCCTTTGTCTCATTCAGATGCCAGTGATCCGTCACAGCCAGGAAATCATAGCCGTGTTCTCTGTACATGTTCACCACTGTATCAAACGGCAGTTCCCCGTCTGAATTCTGTGTATGTGTATGCAGGTTGCCTTTGTACCAGTGCCCAAGTTCTTCAAACAGATGTCTTTCCATATTCTTCATGCCTTTCTGCAGTGAAGCTTAACACACCCGAAACAAAAAGACGATGCCGCAGCACCGTCTCAATGGTTCAGTGAATCTGTTCCATCCAGGAAGGATCATCCGGATGATTGCGGAAAGCCAGAAGACCAGGAATGTTCTCCTTCTTGATATAGCCCAGCTCCGCGGCTGTTTCCAATAATGTGTCATAGGTGCAGGCACTGTGGTTGACAAGATCATGTGCCTTCATGTTTTCATCCGCCCTGGACATGCCATAGGTGAAGATGCTGGCAATGCCAAGTACTTCTGCACCTGCCTCCCTCAAGGCAGCAGCAGTTTCCACAGAGGAACCGGCCGTGGAGATCAGGTCTTCAATGATGACCGCTTTCGTGCCTGGTTCACACTTTCCCTCGATCTGGTTTTTTCTGCCATGGTCTTTGGCAGAGCCTCTGACATAGCCCATGGGAAGATTCAGGATCTCTGCCGTCAGCGCCGCATGGGCAATGCCTGCCGTTGCGGTTCCCATCAGCACCTGGCAATCCGGATAGTATTCCTTCACGATTTCTGCCAGTGCCTGTTCCACATCCCTGCGTACCTCCGGATAGGAAAGCGTCAGACGGTTGTCGCAGTAGATCGGGGACTTGATGCCGCTGGCCCATGTAAACGGATCCTGCGGTTTCAGGAATACCGCCTTGATCTTCAGAAGATCCCCGGCAATGATTTTCTCCATATGCTTATACTCCTTCAAACTCCCTGCATGCCCTGCGGTAGGCTTCCACAGGATCCTTGGCTGTTGTAATGGAACGGCCCACAACGATGTAGTGCGAGCCAAGCTCTCTTGCCTTAGCCGGTGTGGTGACTCTCTTCTGATCACCCTTGCCGTCTTCCGCAAAGCGGATGCCCGGTGTTACGGTGATGAAGTCATCGCCGCAGCACTGACGCACTGCAGCGCTTTCCAGCGGCGAACACACAACCCCGTCGCATCCGGCAAGCTTGGCATTTTCTGCATAGTGGCATACGGTATCGATCATGGAATGATCAATCCAGAGTTCCTTCTGCATGGCATCCTGGGCAGTACTGGTGAGCTGTGTAACAGCCAGCAGGATCGTCCTGCTTTTCTCTTCATCCAGTGCCTTCCTTGCGGCCTGCATCATGGCAATGGTGCCTGCAGCATGGACATTGACCATGTCCACATCCATGCGTGCAAGCTGCTTCATTGCCTTGTATACGGTATTGGGTATGTCATGAAGCTTGAGGTCCAGGAAGATCTTATGTCCGCGTTCCTTGACAGATCTGACCAGTTCCGGTCCGTTTCCGTAGAACACCTCCATGCCAAGCTTGACATACGGCTTTTCCTCCTGGAACTGATCCAGGAAGGCAAGCGTCTGTTCCTGCGTTTCAAAGTCACAGGCGACAATGACTTCGCCCTTCACGCAGCTGCCTTCTCTTCCTTGCCTGCCCTGGATTCTTCCTTCAGGTAGGCATCAACATCCAGGGCATTCTCGCTCTTTGCGACTGCCATGGCTGTGCTTGTATCACCGACGACGTTCAGGCTTGTGACCAGCATTTCAATCGGACGGTTGATGGCAAGGATCAGGGAGTATGTCATCAGTGCCATTTCATTGTTGAAGCCGACACCGGACAGAATGGTGAACAGGATGACCGCACCTGCACCAGGAGCAGCCGGTGTGCCGATGGAAGCGACGATGGCAAGGGCTGCGATGGTCAGCAGTGTAGGTACTGTAATCTGATAGCCTGCACATCCTGCGATGAAGATCGTTGCGATGACCTGCATGATGGCTGTGCCGTCCATATTGACGGTCATGCCCAGCGGCAGCACGAAGCTTGCAATCTCTTCCTTGACGCCCAGTTCATTCACTGCTGTGTCCAGGTTCAGCGGAAGTGTTGCGGCAGAAGATGAAGTAGAGAAGCCGAAGAGTGCAACCTTGGCGATCTTGCGGAAGAACGGGCCTGCCGGAAGCTTTGTCGTGATCCTGACGAATGTCGGATAGCCAAGCAGCAGCACCAGCAGCAGAATAGCCACTGTCAGGATGATGTATGCCATGGCCGGCTTGAGATAAGCAATGCCATAGCTTGCGCATGTTCTGGAGATGAGGCAGAAGATGGCCAGCGGGCCCATCTTGTCGACGACGAAGTTCAGGATGATGGTGATGATGTCAAGGATTTCCTGGCAGAGCTTTGTCAGACCCGGTCCCTTGTCAGAAAGCTTGTTCACAGCAAGACCGACCGCTACCGCAGCGACAACCACTGCCAGCACGCCGCCGTTTGTAGAGAATGTTGCGGTGATGTTGTTCGGCACAGCATTGACGATGACCATTAACGGATTCGATCCGGTGTTTCCTGTGGTTCCTTCCAGACCGATCGATGTGTTCTGGAACAGACCTGCATTGTAGGCAAGCATGCCGGCAGATGCCGCAATGGCAATTGCAATTACTGTCGTCAGAAGGAACAGTCCCAGCGTCTTCCCTGAGATTCTTCCAAGCTTTCTTGAATCAGAGATCCTGACCATGGCCAGGACAATGCTTGTGAAGACCATCGGCACGATGACTGCCTGCAGAGCTCTTACAAACAGCTGGCCGATGATGTAGAACAGACCGATCGCACTCTCATTGCCCTGTGCTGAGATATCAGCGAACAGAAGGTTGTTGATGGCAGTCCATGTTTCTCCGTTTCCTGCGGCATTGAGATTCTCGCGCAGCGAGATCATCGCAATACCCAGGATGATTCCTGCAGCCATGGCAATCAGCATGCGTACGGTAAGATTCTTCTTGATCTTCTTCATATGCTCTCCTCTTTCCCGCAAAAAGCAGCCCCCCGTTTTACAGGAAGGCTGCTCATGTTATACAGAAACGGCATGCACTGTACTGCATGTCATACACCTGATCGCCTTCTCGGTATCACGGTACCGATTTAAAGACTGCTTTTTGTCTAAGTGAGTATAGAAAACAATCGATCTGAGGTCAATAGATATCCTGTGAAATTTCTGTGGAGCATCATCCTGCAGTTTTCTTTTCCGCTTCCTCAATGATCTTCATGGCAGGTTCATACTTGACCTTGATCCTGTCGTAATCCTTCTGCTTTGGCTGTGGAATGCGGCTGATATCCATGTTGTCCCTGAGATCGGATTTCTTTACTGCCCGCGCAATGGGATTGTTTGAAAGATTTCTGACATAGTCCAGGTATACAGCATCATCCTCATGTGTCATGAGAGCTACGGCTTGCAATGCATTGGTATCCAGGAAACTCCCGAGGTCCTCCAGCGTTTTGTCTGTATCTTCCACCGTGTCATGCAGAAGAGCTGTGCAGATCTTCTGTACAGTCCAGATGTCATCTTTTTCTATTTCCAGACGTTCCACGACCCTGACGGGATGCTGGATGTAAGGTTTTCCTGCCTTGTCCTTCTGCTTTGCATGTGCCGCAACGGCTGTCTGATCCGCCTTGATGATCTCCTCAGCATCATGCTTTGTGATCACGTTCCATTCTGAGGTATCCTGCTGTTCCTTCATGTCTTCCCACAGGCCTGTGGCATAATCCAGACGTTTCATCTCTCCTTCCGTCCGGACACAGACAAGTGCATTCTTCTGATTTCCAGCGATGTAATACTGAAAGCTCATAGGTTCCTGTTTCCTTTCATCTGCCATGATCCGCTGATACTTTCAGTGTAGCATTTTCCTTTACACACCACAAAAAGCCGCAGGATTTCCCGCAGCCTTCCTGTCAGTCTTCACTGAATCCCACAACGCCGAAGGATCCAGGTCCGCTGTGGGTTGTGATGACACCGCCTGCCTTTACCCAGGTGACATGTTCAAATTCAAGCTCGGAAGCTTTTTCTTCCGCAATGTCCATGATCTCCGGATCCAGATACGGCGTATTGATCATCCAGATCTCATCCTTGTTGAGATGCTGTGCCAGTGTATATTCCTCAATCAACTTCGGAACAACACGCTTCATTCTGCCACGGTACATCTTTGAAGCAATGAGCTTTCCGTCCTTGATCTCGATTGCCGGATGCATCGCAAACAGTTTTCCGGCAATGGCTTTGGCATTGTTCACCCGGCCGCCTGCCCTTAAGAATTCCAGGCTTCCGGTGGTGAAGCACATCCTTGCCTTTGCGGACAGACCTTCAGCCGCTTCCAGGGCATCCTTCATTTCCCATTCCGGATGTGCATCCAGCAAAGCCTTCATAATCATCACAATGGCATACTGGGCAGCAGCCACGGACTTCGTGTCAAAGCTTGTGACATAGTCCCTGCCTTCCGCAGCGATCAATGCACTGTTATAGGAAACGGTCGTTGCCGCAGAGTATGCAAGATGCAGGATCTGTGCATCCGGGTACTGTGCATGAATCTCATCAAACACCTTCGTGAAATCACCGGGATTACAGCCGGAGGTCTTCGGCAGAATGCCGGTCTTTTCATAGAAATCACACACTTCCTCAGAGCGGAAATATCCGTCATCCTTTGTCTCATCCCCGAATGCCACATGCATCGGTACAATCCAGATGCCTTTTTCCCTGCCCAGTTCAACCGGAATATCACTGCCGCTTTCCGCTGCGAGTACGATCTTTGCCATGATGAAGCCTCCTGTACTGACAGGAATCATAGCCTGTGAATATTTACCGGACTTTCATGAGTTGTTAATGAGATGTGAAATGAAAGATCAAACCGGGAGAGTCACTGTGAATGCGGAGCCTTTCCCTTCTTCGCTTTCCACCTGGATTGTGCCGCCGGTGATATCCAGGATCTTCTTCACCAAGGCAAGGCCAAGGCCTGTGCCTTCAGACGAGCGGCTGGGATCCGCCTGGTAAAACTTGTCGAAGATCCTTTTCTGTGTTTCTTCGCTCATGCCGATGCCGTTGTCTTCCACCTTCACGCGGACAGAATTTCCTTCCGCCTTTGAAGTCAGGGATATGGACCCGTCTTCCTTTGTATATTTGACTGCATTGGAAAGAAGGTTGTTCCAGACCAGTTCCAGAAGTGATGCCTGGTTTGTGATCACAACATCAGCCACATCAATATGGAATGTGATGTTCTTTGCCTCCCAGCGTTCCATGTAGGCAAGGGCACACTTCCTGAGCTGTTCGCCAAGCTGGTACGGCCTTGGATCCGGATAGATTTCCTGGTGTTCCAGCTTGTTGAGCTTGAGGATGTTTGTGACCATGACATTGAGCCTCTGTGAGGCATTGATTACGGTATCGGTGTACTGCTGTCTGGTCTCTT
>OMUX01000176.1 GCA_900314345.1 uncultured Erysipelotrichaceae bacterium
TACCTTTTGCCAGTGTAATCCCTTTTTTACCGGAGGAGAGAAACCATGATTGAAGACTGCCTTGAAAACGTCAGATCAATTTCGCCACTGATTCATAACATCACGAACTATGTCACGGTGAACGATGTCGCCAACATTGAGCTTGCCTGCGGCGCATCACCCATTATGGCTGATGAACCGGATGAAGCCGAGGATATCACCTCCATCTGCAATGGTCTGAACATCAACATCGGCACCCTCAACAAGAGAACCATTGAGGCAATGCATCTGGCTGGGAAGAAGGCAATGAGCCTTGGACATGTGATCCTGCTGGATCCGGTTGGCGCCGGTGCATCGGCACTTCGTACGAATACCGCTGTGGATCTGATGGAGGAAATCCACTTTGATGTCATCCGCGGCAATGTATCCGAGCTCAAGGCACTGGCTCTTGGAAGCAGCAGCACAAAGGGCGTGGATGCGTCTGCGGCAGATGTTGTTTCTGATGATAACCTGGATTCCATGGTTGCCTTCATCAAGGATTATGCCGCAAAGAGCGGATCCATCATTGCCATGACAGGAGCCATTGATCTGGTTGCGGATGACAGCGCCTGCTATGTCATCCGCAACGGAAAGAAGGAAATGTCATCCATCACCGGCACAGGATGCCAGCTTTCCGGACTGATGACAGCTTATCTTGCGGCAAATCCTGGAAACAAGCTGGAGGCAGCAGCGGCAGCAGTCATGGAAATGGGTCTGGCCGGGGAGATTGGCGTATCCCATCTTCTTCCGTATGAAGGAAACAGCAGCCTGCGGAATCACATTATTGATGCAGTATACCGCATGGACGGAACATCCCTGCGCAACGGCGCAAGATATGAGGTGAGATGACATGCTGAAGAATCCGGAATCCTTATTGCTGTATGCTGTGACAGACAGACACTGGCTCAACGGCAGGACATTATATGAACAGGTGGAAGATGCTCTGAAAGGCGGTGCTACCTTCATTCAGCTGCGTGAGAAGAACATGTGCTATGACAATTTTCTGAATGAGGCAAAGGAGATCAAGAAGCTTTGTGCCCGCTGCCATGTTCCTTTCGTCATTGATGATGATGTGGATCTTGCACTGGAAGTGGAGGCAGACGGTGTCCATGTCGGACAGAGCGACATGGAAGCTGGAAAGGTCAGGGAAAAGATCGGCAAAGACCGTATTCTCGGCGTATCTGCGGAAACCGTGGAAGAAGCCATCAAAGCAGAGCAGAACGGCGCTGATTATCTTGGTGTCGGTGCAGTATTCCCTACCGGCAGCAAGGATGATGCAATTCCTGTATCCCATGAAACACTGAAGGCAATCTGTGATGCCGTGAAGATTCCGGTCATCGCGATCGGCGGCATCACGAGGGACAACGTCATTGAACTGAAGGGCACAGGCATTGTGGGGATTGCCGTGATCTCGGCAATTTTTGCAAAGCCGGATATCCAGGCTGCCACAGAGGATCTGAAGCGGCAGACCATCAAGGCATTGTCTGTATGAAGATCCAGGGAACGGGAGAAATTGCTGAATATCTGAAAAAGCAGGGCATCCGGGGATGCATCTTTGATATTGACGGTACATTGATTGATTCCATGGGTATCTGGAATGAACTGGGAGAAAGATATCTCAGAAGCATCCATGTTGAACCAGAATCCGGTCTGGCTGAGACCCTGTTTCCTCTTTCGCTTGGAGAAGGCGTGCAGTATCTGAAGAACCATTATCATCTCAGCCAGCAAGAGGATGAAGTACAGCATGGCATCACCGGTATTCTGGAGAACTTCTACCGCAAGGAAGTACAGCTGAAACTGTGGACTTCTGAATTCCTTTCATCTTTGAAGAAGCAAGGAATGGACATGGTACTGACAACCGTGGGCGATGCTGAGCTGGAAGAAGCCGCCTTGAGACGGCTTGGCATCTATGACTGTTTCAGGAAAATGCTTGTCTGCCAGGATTACCACACCAGCAAGCGGGAACCGCTGATTTATGAAAAGGCACTGGAAGTCCTGGGCTTTCAGAAGAATGAAGTGATTGTTTTTGAGGATGTTCTGCAGGCATTATCCACTGCTTCAAAGACAGGTTTTGTCACAGCAGGCGTGCAGGATGAAGCAAGCCGCAGCGACTGGAAGGCAATGCAGGAAACTGCAGACTTCTGGATGAGGGATTTCCATACACTGGAACCAATGAAATGAGAATCAGGCGGCAGACCGGGGGCACCACCTTCTGCCGCAATACAAATGAAAGCTGAAAGGAGAAAAAGAATGAAAACAGCTTTGACAATCGCTGGCTCAGATACCAGCGGAGGCGCCGGAATTCAGGCAGATCTGAAGACCATGACATGCAATGGCGTATTCGCCATGAGTGCAGTCACGGCACTGACTGCCCAGAATACAACCGGCGTCATCGGCATCATGAATGTGACGCCGGAGTTTCTTGTACAGGAGATTGATGAGGTATTCACGGACATCCGTCCGGATGCTGTGAAGATCGGCATGGTTTCTTCTGCGGATCTGATCAAGGTCATTGCCGAAAGACTGGCCTTCTATCACGCGGAGCATATTGTTGTGGATCCGGTCATGGTCGCAACCAGCGGCGCAAGACTGATCGATGAAGATGCAGTCGCCTCTTTGGAACAGCTGCTTCTGCCGATGGCGGAGGTGATCACACCGAATCTTCCGGAATCCGAAGTGCTTGCCGGAATGAAGATCACCAGTGCTGATGACATGGTGAAAGCGGCCAGGAAAATCTCTGAGACCTATCATTGTTCTGTTCTATGCAAGGGCGGGCATTCCCTGAATGATGCGAATGATCTTCTCTATGAAAGAAACGGAGCATCACACTGGTTCATGGGAAAGCGGATTGATAATCCCAATACCCATGGCACAGGATGCACACTTTCTTCCGCGATCGCTTCCAATCTTGCAAAAGGTTTTACCATGGAGATGTCCGTGAAGCGGGCAAAGGATTATATCTCAGGAGCGCTTGCTGCACAGCTGAACCTTGGCAAAGGAAGCGGACCAATGAACCATGCCTTTGATCTCAATGGCGAATTCGTGCTGGATGCAGAAGGAAAAGCGGCAAAGGAATTCCGCTGTGCACAGAAGCAATGAAGCGGACATCACTTCTGGATAACGGACTCATCTGGTTCGGGGCAGGTGTTTCCATTGCCGAGATCCTGACCGGAACCTATTTCGCTTCCCTTGGTTTCAGCAAGGGCATGATGGCAATCCTTGCTGGTCATATCATCGGCGGCATCATGTTCTTTCTGGCTGCCTTGATGGGAGGAATGACCAGGAAGTCTTCCATGGAGACAACGAAGATGAGCTTCGGCAGAAACGGCGGCATCGTGTTTGCCGTATTGAATGTCATACAGCTTGTCGGCTGGACGGCGATCATGATCTATGACGGAGCCCTGTCCGCACAGTCCGTTGTTTCTTCACCCCGCTGGATCTGGTGTCTTGTCATCGGCGGTCTGATCATCGTCTGGATCAGGATCGGCATTGAAGATCTTGGCAAAGTGAATACAGCAGCGATGATCCTGCTGTTTGTGCTTTCCATTGTACTTTGTGTCATCATCTTCAGAGCCGGCACACCAGCAGCGTCTGCTGATGATTCCCTTTCCTTCGGCGCTGCCGTGGAACTTGCAGTATCCATGCCGCTGTCCTGGCTCCCGGTTGTTGCGGACTATACAAGGGAAGCGGAAAAGCCGTTTGAAGCTTCACTTGTCTCCACGGTTGTATACAGCATTGTCAGTACGTGGATGTTTGTCATCGGCATGGGTGCGGCAATCTTTGCCGGAACATCCGACATTGCATTGATCATGGTAAGGGCAGGTCTTGGCATTGCCGGTCTATTGATCATCGTTTTTTCAACAGTGACTACAACATTCCTGGATGCCTTCTCAGCTGGAATTTCCTTTGAATCCGTATCTTTGAAGGCACAGGGGAAGAGGGCAGCAGTCATTGCCACGATTATCGGAACTGCCGCAGCAGTCGTATATCCGATGGATGACATCACGAACTTTCTGTATTTCATCGGTTCTGTATTTGCACCAATGATCGCCGTCATGATTGCAGACTATTACATTCTGCACAGGGACTTTTCTGAACAGTCAGTGCAATGGCAGAACCTGATTGTATGGGTGCTGGGTTTCATGTTCTATCGCTGGATGATGAATCTTTCATTTCCGCTGGGAAGCACACTGCCGGATATGGCAGCAACAATACTGCTCGCCGTCATTGTGGCGAAGCTGACAGGAAAGAAGAGCATCTGAAGGTCAGGAAAAAGAGATTCGATACGCGAAAACAAGGAACTGCAGGCAATCAGCTCCTTGTTTTCTGTACTTGAGAACAGCAGGCAAGAGATGTAAACGGATACATTCAGAAGGTTGGATTTCCAAGCAAAAAAAGCAGAAAAAAACTCGAAAAAAGGCTTTACAAAGGGGAAAGCAGAAGGTATTATCTTTGAGCACACGGAAGAGCGGTACACAATCATGGAAGTGGTTGGCGGTACAAAGATGGTTTAAAATGCTCTGAAGTGAGGCCCTGAAAAATACTGAAAAAAGTATTTGACAGGAAGGGAAGGCAGGAGTAAAGTACTGTCTTGCGCACGGTTGAGAAACGATGCGGATGGATCTTTGAAAACTGAACAGGAAATTGAAACACAAACGAACGTCAATTTTAAAGAAACTGACAAAAGTCAGAGTTAATTAAGAGTCAAATCAAATGGAGAGTTTGATCCTGGCTCAGGATAAACGCTGGCGGCGTGCCTAATACATGCAAGTCGAACGAGG
>OMUX01000380.1 GCA_900314345.1 uncultured Erysipelotrichaceae bacterium
CAGGATGACGAACTTCCGGAAACCGTATCTTCTGAGACATTCAGCTACCCTGGTCAATATCATCGTCAGGCCATCCACACCGATACTGATGGTACCGGGGAATCCGGTCAGATAGTCTGTTGCACCATAAGGAATCGTGGGCGCCACCAGGACATCATTCTTTTCCTCGAGCAGTTCTATGATCCGGTTTGGAATGAGTGTGTCAGTGCCTAAGGGCATATGCCTTCCATGGTTCTCCGTGCTTCCCACAGGGATGACGATCATATCGCTGTGTTTGAGATATTCCTGTACTTTTCCATAGGTGATCCGTTCCAGACGCATGGTATTTTCCTCCCGAGTTCTTTCATTATTGTATGATGATTGCGGAGGTATGCATCATGGAGAAAGTCATTTATCTTGCCGGAGGATGCTTCTGGGGAACACAGAAGTTCTTCGAGCAGTTTGATGGAATCAAGGATACAGAAGCAGGCTATGCAAACGGACCGGCGGATTTCAGCAATCCGACATACAAGGATGTATGCAATGACAGCGGTCATGCGGAAACCGTGAAGATTGTGTATGACGACAGTGTCATTTCTTTGACACAGATCCTGGAGTACTACTTCATGATCATTGACCCGACCAGTGTGAACAGACAGGGTGAGGATGAAGGCATTCAGTACCGCACCGGCATCTATTACATTGATGAAGCACAGCTTCCGGAAATCAACAAGGCAATGAAACAGGAATCAGACAGGATCGGAAAGAAACTGGCTGTGGAAGTGAAGCCGTTGAAGAACTTCTGGCTGGCGGAGGAATACCATCAGAACTACCTGGACAAGAATCCCAAGGGTTATTGCCATGTGCCTTTGAATCTGCTGCATATTGCGGACGGAAAGAAAGGGTAAACGACCATGAGAACCATTAAGCTGAAGGTTTATATCAAAGGGCATGCAGGTCAGATCTACCGTACATTTTCCATGAATGATCAGACCAGACTGGATGATCTGGCATCTGCAATCCTGGATTCCTTTGATTTTGATCGTGATCATCTGTATGAGTTCTGTATGACCGGTCGTTTTTACAGCGAAGACAACTATCAGCTGAATCCGGAATCCAGCACAAGATCCACAAGGACAAGGCTGGAGAAACTGGATCTGAAGAAGGGGCAGAATTTCCTGTTTCACTATGATTTCTGGGATGATTGGGTCTTCACCATCCATGTCATGAGCACAGAGCCTGTGTACAGCCGCAAGGGTGTGGTGCTCCTTGCACAGAAGGGAGAACTGGAACAGTATCCCAATGCTGAAAATGATGACTTCTGCCCGTTTGAGGAATATGACTTCAAAAACAAGGAACTGGCGCAGACTCTGGAATCTTCACTGCGGGAAACAGGCCATTTTGAAGAGGAATATGAAAACTCCTTCGATCTGATCCGGCTGGCAGACAGTCTGGAACCAGGCAGTGTGGACTATGAGAACTGTGAAGGACATCTCCTTCTTGTCCCAGGTAATGTCTTCCACCAGGGAATTGCCATGTATGAAGAGGACGGCAGATACCATGTGGCAATGTATTTCACACCGTGGGATTTTGGAATGGAATCAAAGTTCGGCATCCAGATGTTCAATGAGATCGGATATATCGATGACATCAACGGAGCCCGGATGTACATTCTGGCCAATATCGCAGACAAGAAAGTGGATCATCAGCACCAGCTGGATGTGCTGATGCCCTATGGGCATATTCTTCGGCTGCATGGCAATGACTTTATGAGCTCTTTTCCTGCTTTCAGCCAGAAAGCAAAGCAGGAAGCAAGAACACAGAGAATCAGTGATGAACTGGTGGATGAGATGCTGAAAGGATATCATCAGCTGTGGATGTGATCCATCTGCGTCATCGGAAAAAGGAGATGTGAAACATGCACGACACAAATCCTCAGCTTGGAGACTATCCTCTGAGATACATCGAGAGGGATTATACACAACAGCAGAAAAAGGAAAAACTGTTTCGCAATGTGTTTTATCACGCTCAGGCAGATGTACGCGGCGGTGCATACAAGGACCTTGATGCTTTCCTGTACGACATTGACAGGACAAGGATCATGCGCCGTGAAAAGACTGCATTGAAGTATCTGGATGTATTCCGTGCAGATATGGAAAAGGAATGCCCCGCAGTCAAGGGGATCTATTACACGGAAGAAGAGTGGGCATGGATGAACTGCACCATGAACTACAGCTACGATGCACTGGAACGGGATTACAGTATGCTGAATGCATGCGCAGTCTGGCTGCTGGAGGAAATTGATGCGGCAGGAAAATTCAGTGAACTGAGCGATCTTGTTTCGAATGTTCCACGGGTGGAAGCAGACAGCGAGAACTGGACGCTGCTTGGTTATCCTGCCTATGAAGATGAGGATATCGATGTTTTGCGGTATGTTCTGAAACACCGTAATGATGACTGCAAGGGATACCGGAAGAAACTGACTGACAAGCTTGTGGAAAGAAGGTATGAGAGAATCTGGAATGATGATCTCTGTGCAAAAGACGAGGCACATCAGGATGTTCCTTCCCTTAGGCTTTTTGAAGCAGTAGTCAGCCTTGTGCCGCAGCAGAGAATTCAGGCAATCAAGGATGATTACAGAAAGCAATGGCAGGATCTTCTCAGACGGTACTGTGCCTGCAGGAAAGTCATTGTTGACAAGCAGAAGGAATTTCAGACAGATGATCAAAAGTTCCAGGAACGGCTGGAGGAGGGAAAACTCCTGGCGGAAAATCAGGAAAGAGCGATGCGGAATGGCTCAATGGCTTTTTCCAATGCTTATGCCAATCCGCTGACCAATCCGGAAAAACTCCGTACGAATCAGCTCCTTGCAGAGCTGGATCAGCTGGGCAGCAAAGAAGAATATCTGTTTGACCGGATTGACTATGTCCGGGACGCATTCAGAGAGTTTCCTCAGATTCCCTTGAAGGAATTCGAAGCTATGAACGGACCGGAATTCACAGAGATCATGAAAGACTTCTGGGTCAGGGATCCTTATGGTACCTGCATGGCAGCTTTCCTGCTTCTGGATGAAGGAGACGATCTGATGTGGCTTTACGGAATATCTTCTCCGCTTGTGGAAGCGGCTGCCTGTGAACTCCCTTGGGCAGGCCTGGATCTGGACCTGGATGTAAATGAGGAAGCGAGTACAGAACCTGAAGAAGAATGGTTCCGGTGCAGGCTTTATGATCATAGAGAAAATGCCGACATGCGGCTCGTCAGTCCGGCACAGCTGATCTATCAGAAGACTGGTGTGGTTCTTCCACGCTGTCTTCATTATTATCATGATCTTGATTCCTGGAAGGACTATGGTCTTGACGATCATCAGATCGAGTCACTGCAGCCTCTCATGGCTGTTCTCTATCTGCAGGCAGTCAGAAATCTTTCCCTCTCGGATTTCCATCCAGAGGAAAAGGTGTATGTCATGGCAGAAAATCATGAGGATCAGCAAGAAGCACTGACAAGACTCAAGAAAGAAAATGAATCTCTGCAGAAACGCATTCAGTCCCTCAGCCGCAAGGCAAGAGGGCTGCAGGAAGAGCTGGACGAAACCAGAAGCAGGAGCGAGGAAGACAGACATGAACTGACAAGCCTCAGGGAAGCAATATTTGATCTTCAGCAGAATCATGATGCTGAAAAAACAGAAGGATCTGTCCATCTTCCTTATGAGGTTCAGAAGAAAACAATTGTCTTCGGCGGGCACGCGACCTTCATCAGCGGCATGCAGAACCTTCTGAAAGGCAATGTCCGGTTCATCGATACAAACAAAGGTTTTGATACAGCGATTATTGAAGACGCAGACATGATCTGGCTGCAGACCAATTCCATGTCCCATTCTGCCTACTACCGTATCATGAATGTCGTGCGTGGCTCTGATGTTGCATTGCAGTATTTCACACTGGCCGGCACAAGGAGCTGTGCAGTGCAGCTTGCACTCCTGGACCAGAAGAACTGACAGTTCAGATAATATTCAGAATACAGCCGCTTTCTCTTCAGCATGGTCATGCACAATGATCATACAGAAATGAAGGAGGCTGTATTTTCTATGCTGAAAGATGCGTTTGACGGATTCTGCATGGCACTGGCGGATGCCGTGCCCGGAGTATCCGGAGGTACGGTGGCATTCATCATGGGCTTCTATGATGATTTCGTCGGTTCGATCGACCGGATTGTATTCGGCAAAAAGGATGAGAAGAAACAAGGGCTGAGGTATCTTCTGAAGCTTGGCATCGGCTGGGCGGTTGGCATGGGTGCTGCCGTCATGGTTCTGACTGCCATGTTTGAGAAGCACATCTATGCCGTCAGTTCGTTGTTCATCGGTTTCATTGCGGCATCCATTCCGCTCATCTTCAGAGATGAGAAGGAAAGTACAAAGGATGTAAAGAAAGGACTGTTGTTTGGCGTCCTGGGTGCTGGGATTGTCACAGCCGTTACGGTGGCAAACGGTTCAGGCAGCGTATCCTCCCTGGATCTCAGTGCGCTGACACTTTCTTCAGGCATCCGCTTGTTCTTCATCGGCATGATTGCGATCTCTGCCATGTTCCTGCCGGGAATCTCGGGTTCGACACTATTGCTGGTATTCGGGGCATATCTTCCCGTCATGACTGCCGTCAAAGGATTCATGATCATGAAGATGGAATATCTTCCGGGACTGTTCGTGTATGTCCTTGGCGCAGCGGCAGGTGCTGCCACAACGGTCAGAGGCATCAGAACATGTCTTGAGAAACACCGGACGCAGACCATCTGGATGATTCTTGGAATGATGGTGGGTTCTCTGTATGCCATCATCATGGGGCCAACAACACTGGATGTTCCTCAGCCTGCCATGAGTCTTCACACATTCCGCTGGTTCTTTGCATTGATTGGTGCAGTACTTGTGCTTGGCATGGAAACCGCGAAGAACCGGAAAGAGGCAATCAGTGCAGACAGCCTTGCCCAGCAGGAAAACTGAAGACAGCAACTGTGCTGTCAATCATAAAATGATGCGCTGAAGTACGCAGGTTCCTGTTTTCCAAATGCCATGATAAGAGTAGAATCTTCTCCATGAGTGCCTGAAGAACAGGTGTATGAAGAGGGGATAAGCATTCTATGAAGAAGATGGCAAAGAATATAGAGCCCGACAGGAAGCTCAGGACAGCTGCATTCATTGTCCTGACACTGCTGTTGATCGGCTCACTGGTTTCCTATGTCAGGGGGACTGCGGAAATCAACTCCGAATATGGAGAAGCATCATTTGTACAGACACGGGAGATGGAAAGGGACGTTTCCCTGGAAGACTATGATGAAGACAGTACGGTCTGTGATGTGACATATACGGATGGTGATGACACCATGGTCATTGCCTATCCGTATGAGGAATACGAACAGCTGGATGCTCAGACCATTACAGCCTATGAGTATCAGACGGAAAACGGCACAAAGCTGTTCTTCGATCATGAAAACCCGACTGCCCAGGAGATTGAAGACAACTATCACATGGTCATGGCCAATGAATCCATGCCGGTATTCAACCTTGCCTCTGCGTTGCTGATTCTTGCGGCATCGGTCTTCATCATGACGATGTTTGCACAGATCTTCACCACGTATGAGAAATGCTGGTTCCTGTCCATCATGACACTGGCCACCGTTGTGGCAGTGATGTTTCCGGAGGAAAGCGCCAACGGTGTCAACGGCATTGTGATCATGCTGCTGTACCTGCTGGATACGTTCTTCAACATCCTGTGTGAACTGCTGATTTCCAAGCAGTCCAAGTACAATTTCCTCGTATCCGTTGTGGTTGAGATCCTTGAGATCGCCATGTGCATCGTCCTGATGTACCGCTTTGCAACGATGGTGACAACATTGTTCTTCTGGCTGCCGATTGATATCATCAGCTACATCAACTGGAGCAAGCATGAGGATGATGATGAAAAGGAACTGACTGAGGTCAGAAGGCTCAAAGGCTGGCAGGAAGTCCTGGTCATTGCCGGCATTGTGGTATGGACCATCGTTGTCGGATGGCTGATCTCCGGTCTTGATATCCAGACGGACTTCTATCATAACCGTACACTTGAGACCATCATCACCTATATTGATGCCTGTGCTTCAGCTGTCGGCATTGCCAACGGTCTGTTCATCTTCTTCCGTCTCAGGGAGCAGTGGATTGCCTGGTATATCTGTGCAGCCCTGGAAGCCATCATCAACATCATGTCCGGACAGTATGTGCTTCTGGTCCTGAAACTGGGCTATTTCACCAACACCACATACGGCTATATCAAATGGACCAGGTACATTAAGTCCCACCAGGAGAAAAAACCGTCTGTTTTCTGAGAAAAACAGCGCAAATGTGTTTGTAGACAAGGCATAATATTGCTAAAATAGCAGTGCGAAAAAGAAAAGCAAGGAGATTTCATTATGGCAATTGAAGCTGGAGATTTCAGAACAGGTTTAACCGTTATCGTTGATGGCGATCCGTGGGTCGTCCTCGACTTCATGCATGTCAAGCCGGGCAAGGGAGCTGCCATCCTGAAGACAAAGATGAAGAACCTCAAGACAGGTTCCACACAGGAGCGCAACTTCAACGCCAATACAAAGTTTGAGGCTGCCAACATTGAGAAGAAGACAGCACAGTTCTCCTATGAGTCCGACGGTGTCTACTACTTCATGGACCAGGAGACATACGACACTTATGAGCTTGACAGTGAGCACATGGGTGACAACAAGTACTACATCATCGACGGAATGGAAGTCGTCCTGATGTTCTTCGAAGGACAGCTGCTGTCCGTATCCATGCCTGACCGTGTTGAACTGACCATTGTCAAGACAAGCCCGGCAGTCAAGGGTGCTCCGTCCAACCAGACAAAGGACGGTACAACAGACACAGGTCTGACACTCCGTATTCCTCAGTTCATTGATGAAGGCGAGAAGGTTCTTGTCTCCACCTCTGACGGAAAGTACGTCGGAAGAGCTTAAGCAGGAAATACTGTGAACAAGGTTGTACTGATCACCGGCGGTGCCAGAGGGATCGGAAAAGCCATCGCAGAAGAACTGGCCGGGCAAGGCTGTGACATCGTCATCAACTATCTGCATTCCAAGGCGCAGGCTGAGGAACTGCAGAGAAAACTCGTTGAAGACCATGGCATACGCTGCCTGGCTTTTTGTGCGGATGTCAGCAAGGAAGAAGAAGTGGACCGGATGATCACGGCTGTGGAGCAGCAGCTGGGAACCATTGATGTCCTTGTCAACAATGCGGCCATTGATCTTTCCAATCTCTTCCATCTCAAGACGGCTGAGGAATTCCGCAGGACGCTGGATGTGAATGTTGTAGGTGCCTATAACTGCAGCAGAAGGGTGTATCATGCCATGCTGGACAAGGAATGGGGAAGGATCATCAATATCACTTCCACAAACGGCATCAATACGTACTATCCCATGTCCTTTGACTACGATGCTTCAAAGGCTGCCATGATTTCCCTGACCCATGATCTTGCCTTCCAGTTTGCACCGTACATTCATGTCAATGCCATTGCCCCTGGATTCATCGGGACGGAAAGCGAACTGGATGGCTATGATGAAGAATTCCTGAAACAGGAATGCGGCAAGATCATGCTCAAGCGATATGGAAAACCGGAAGAGGTTGCGCATCTGGTGAAGTTCCTCATCAGTGAGCAAGCTGACTATATCAACAATACTGTGATCCGCATTGACGGAGGACAGGCAGGGGCTGTGTGATTCACAGCTCCTTTTTGAAAAGCCGGCTTCATTCAGAAACCGGCTTCATTGTGCTCAGAGATTCTCTGCCCTTTCGTCCTTGGCCTGTTCCAGAGTCATTGTGTCCGGAACACTTCCCACCAGCGAATCCAATGCGTTCAGACGATCTTCCTTCAGTTTTGACAGTGCCGTCAGGATGGAAATCTTTCCGTATTCCAGCGACAGACCTCCCTGCATGTAGAGGGTATAAGGCTCTACAACCGGGGCATCAGCGCTGAGTTCAATGGTGGAACCCTGGGTGAAGGCACCGCATGCCATGACCTCATCAAACGGATATCCAGGCATCGGTGCAGGCAATACCTTGACATAGGAATCAACAGGAGAGGTTTCCTGGATGCCCTGGGTGAACCGTACAAGGTTCTCCTTTGTGCCAAGCTCCACTGTCTGAATGATATCGGTGCGGGGTTCATTCCATTTCGGGGATACGTTCTTATAGCCAAGCTTCTCCAGCATGTATGCCGCAAAGACCTGTGTCTTCAGTGCACCTCTGACGGCATTAGGGGCCATGAAGATACCCTTGAAGAAGGCGTTGTTCTGGTTGAAGTTTGCACCAAGCTCCTTGCCCACACCCGGTGCTGTCAGACGGTCGGCCACCATGTTGATCAGGTCTTTTCTTCCGGCCACATAGCCGCCGGTAGCCGCAACGCCGCCGCCCAGGTTCTTCATGAGGGATCCAACAACAACATCTGCACCGACGTGGCCAGGTTCTCTTTCTTCCACGAGCTCACCATAGCAGTTGTCCACCATGATGATGACATCCTTGTTCACTTCCCGGATCTTCTGAATGACATGCTCGATCTTGGCAAGCATAAGGCTTGCCCTGGAGGAATAGCCTCTGGATCTCTGGATCTCAACAAGCTTCACATCATTCTTCCTGAGACGTTCCACGATCCTGTCTTCATCGAATTCATTGTTCACAAGATCGATCTGTTCATACTTCACACCGCAGGCCTTCAGTGACTGTGTGGAATCACCGGTTAATCCGATCATTTCCTGCAGGCTGTCGTAAGGCTTGCCTGTCAGGGAGATCATGGTATCTCCCGGTTTCAGCAATGCGGAGAATGTCAGATACAGGGCATTGGTGCCGGACATGATCTGCGGTCTTACCAGGGAATCCTCGGTGCCAAGGACTGTCGCAAAGATCTTTTCCAGCTTGTTTCTTCCTTCATCGTAGTTGCCATAGCCGTTGATATCCGCAAAGTCGGAATATGAGACATTGTTCTCAATGAATGCAGACAGGATCCTGTCGCTGGTGTGCAGGCATACTTCATCAATGTGCGCATAGATATCCTTCAAATCTTCATCGGACTGCTTCGCAAGGGCAAGCAGATCCTTGTCAATCTGTTCAATCATTTTCTGTTTTCTCTTTTCTTTCCTGTTCTATTATCCGCGAAAACAGATGGATGAAAAGGAAAACATCTTCCAGCGCGTGGGTATGGAAGAACAGAAAGACGTGCAGACGGCCTGTTGAAGCGGATTCATGCAGAATGGCATAATACAGGAAATGAACCCTGGAGGGACTGCACGATGGCGAAGTATACGGACAAGGACTGGGCAGAAGCGAAGAAACGCTGCCGTCTCAATGACGAAGATATCCGCATGGCAAAGGAACTCGGCATGACACCGAAGTCATTGCTTAAGAACATTCCGAACCCGAAGGAACGCTGGAAGGCACCGGTGAAGGAATGGATCCGTGATCTTTACTTCAAGAAGCATCATGACAGGATCTTTGATGATGATCCGGACGGCCTGCCGTTCTGAGGAAACAGGAATATGAGAATCCTGCAGATCCAGACCTGTGCATCAGGCAATGTACAGGCAGACATCGAACATGCGGATCATCTTCTGACCAAGGCAATGGACTGTCATCCTGATCTTGTATGCCTTGGTGAGATGTTCTGCTGCCCTTATGAAACCAAGGCTTTTCCTGCATATGCAGAGGAAGAGGGAGGCAAGACGTGGCAGGCATTAAGCAGTATGGCAGGCAAGCACCATGTCATCATTTCTGCAGGCACCGTCCCGGAAAAGGATGAGACAGGTCATATCTACAACACTGCCTATGTTTTTGACAAAGACGGAAGCCAGCTTGCAAAGTACCGGAAGATGCATCTGTTTGA
>OMUX01000213.1 GCA_900314345.1 uncultured Erysipelotrichaceae bacterium
TTAACACATCCAGGTTTACCTGCATGCTTTCCTTTTCAGTATTCTTCATGCGTTCTCCGGCTTCTTCAGGATGCCGCAGGCATCCACTGCCTTGATGACTTCATGGATGACTTCCACCGGCAGCACCAGGGCAAACCTGACATAGCCTTCCCCGGCCGGCCCGAAGGAAGCACCCGGGGTGCAGATGACACCGCTTTTCTCCATGAGGTCCATGCAGAAC
The DNA here is from genome assembly GCA_900314345.1 of uncultured Erysipelotrichaceae bacterium. GTDB lineage: Bacteria > Bacillota_I > Bacilli_A > Erysipelotrichales > Erysipelotrichaceae > Bulleidia. Next base: position 221 of record OMUX01000213.1, read on the forward strand.
TTCTGGGAGCTTTCATACCAGGAAGGGATCGGTGCCCAGACAAACATGGAGCCATGGCTGTCGGGTACATTCCAGCCGATGGAACGGAAACCGGAGCACAGTGCATCCCTGCGCTTTTCATACTTGTCACACTGTTCAACCACAGAAGCAGTCGGGCCGGTCAGGGCAGCGATGGCTGCCTTCTGCAGCGGCAGGAACATGCCGAAGTCAATCTGGGAACGGAACTTGTGGAACATCTGAACGACATCTTCACGTCCCACAAGGAAGGAAAGTCTTGCGCCGGTGACATCAAACGACTTGGAAAGGGAGAAGAACTCCACACCTATATCCATGGCACCAGGAACGGCCAGGAAGCTTCCGCCATGGACACCGTCGAAGATGATGTCGGAGTAGGCATTGTCATGAATGATGAGAAGATCATGTTTCCTGGCAAAGGCAACGATCTCTTCATAATTCTTCTCATTGCCTACACTTCCTGTGGGGTTGGAGGGCAGGGAGACGATCATGAACTTTGCCTTGTCTGCCACTTCATCCGGAATGTCCTTCACATTGGGCAGGAAATTGTTCTCCTTGGACATCGGATAATAGAACACATTGGCACCGGCAAACCTTGCGCATGTGATGAAGGCAGGATAGCAGGGTGTCGGAAGGATGACGGTATCGCCTTCGTCTGCAAGAACCATGCCGATATGGCCCATGCCTTCCTGGGAACCGGCACAGCTTGTGACCTGGCTTCTTGTCAGTGTCACACCGTATCTTCTCTGATAGTAGGAACATACTGCATCCAGCAGTTCATCGCTGTCCCTGAGCGTATATTTCCAGGAAGCAGGATCCTTTGCGCTTTCCACCAGGGCATCACGGATATGCTGAGGGGTGATGAAATCCGGTGTTCCGACGGAAAGGTTGTAAACCTTTCTTCCCTGTTTCTCCAGTTCGATCTTGTTTTCATTCAATGAGGCAAAGACCTCATCCGGGAAACGATCCATTCTCTTTGCAAACTGCATGAAATGACCTCCGTATGACGTCATTATAGTCTTTTCATACCATTGCAGGAATGAAAAACGGTTTCATTCTCCAAGTCCCATAAACGGGACTCAGAGAATGGCGACATTGTATACCATGAACGTACCGGAGGTGAATGAAAAATGAACACGGTACTTGAAACAAAAGGCATCGAATCACTCTCAGTGGAGGAATGCATCGCCATGATGCACAGGTGCATGAACCAGGAAACACAGCAGGATGCACAGCGTCTGAACCATCTTCCTGCAAAGGTCAGCCGCCGCTGCATGATGGAAGTCAGGACCGCCTTCCGCAAGGCAGGAAGAAAGGAGGCACTGTCATGTTGAGAACCAGAAGCAGAAGACCTGTACAGCATCCTGACTTTGCCAGGATGGCTGCAGAGAGAAAGGCAATCTCAAAGGAACTGGAACATTCAGGTCTTTCACCAAAAGATCAGAAGACGCTCTGCGAATGCTACATCCAGCACAACACCATCGCATCCGCAGCCTACAAGCTCGACATGAAGCCGGAGCTTGTGCATGTGTGGTACTACCGCATGTCATTGTGTGATGTGCAGGATTCCTTTTCATCCCTGCTCAATGAGGAGATCTGAATGCGGAAGGCACTCAGGGATATCGGTACAGAACAGCGTCATGCCTTCAGAGGAACATTTGCAAGAAAAGGAACGAAGAACGGCTGGAACGGACCCGAGGAAACCATCCTTCTGCAGGATGTCAAGAACCCCGCCCTACGAACAAGGTTCGTTGAGGACGGGGCTTGCGGGAAACCGTAAGCCCACTTGATCAGCCTAAGTCTTGCAAGAGACTACGTTGCCGTGAGCTACGTCCGGATGCTCCACAAGTCCGGACCGCTTGGGGTCTGGTGTTAAAAAGCTCTGATGGTAGGAGCCGTGCGCCAGACAGTATTCAACCCACGGACAACATTGGCGATGTGGACC
>OMUX01000153.1 GCA_900314345.1 uncultured Erysipelotrichaceae bacterium
TGTATTTTCCGATGTGATTTAGCATACTGGACGATGTAATTGTGCATAGTGGACGAAGCAGAGTGCACACCTGACGGTATTGAGTGCATATTACAAGTTGACGATGATCAGTGCACGCCTGCCGGTAAAAAGTACAGATATGTGTTTTTTGCAAGTTGAAATTCCCGGGAATTGCAAAGGCCGACGGATAAATATGCAAAATGAGATTCCCTTTTAGTGCAAGGTATATTGGCATTTTGTGCAAAAGGGATTCCCGGGAATTGCAAGTGATATTGACCAGCCTTAGTAGCTGAAAAGAAAACAGGAGGTGCTGTTGCTATACACCACTTCCTGCAATGCATAATCAAAAGTATGTCTTATCAGTAATCCGGAGAATCCTTACTCTTATCCATCGTTCACTTCCAGGTTATGTATCTGCGGTTTCAATCTGCCGATCAGGTACTGAATTTCCTTAAGAATCCATTCCGGGTCATCATACATTTCACGCTCTGCCATATCTTTCCGAAGCAGGTCTTCAAGATATCTGCTTTTGGATTTGCCTTCCCAGCATGCATGTACATCAAGATATGACCATTCATCCACATCAAGCAGGACTGAAATTCTGCGGTTTCCCTGTTTTACAGTCATTGATTTTTCCTTTCTGACAGAAGGTGATTCACCAGTGCATCTTTAAAACAAGAGTGGTTCTTTTACATGGATGCACCAGTGATTCACTTCTGAAATCCAATTGTTGAATATTCTGCGGTAATACCGCTGTTTGCGTACATGACAGTCACTGCCTGCAGTGCCTTTCATAAGCTTCCCGGTATATTTTGCAGAAGATATCGATATTCGACAGGAGTTCATCCAGGTTCATTGCGTCAACGATGATATTCCTTGATGGTTGATAGCTGCTCAGCACGCCCTGAATGTTCCTCTGCAGTAATACAGCGTCCTGGTACAGGTCCTTCTGTTCTGCAGTCAGCTTCAGAAGGTACTCATATGCCTGTCTGCCATGGAGCTCTGTTCCGTCAGGTATAAACCAGGACTGATCATTGTTCAGCTGAGTATAGGGCTTCCATTCAGGCATTTGAGGTTCTCCTCAGCTTTCCGGTGCGTTCTTTCCAGAGAAGTTCACGGACCGATGTTTCACCCGACAACTCAATGGGATCATCCGCATTGAATACGATTCTTTCGAATACCGCTTCACTGACAGGCTTGTTCTCTTCATTTGAATTGATGCGTTCATACCAGCTGGTTGTCGGATATTGTGTGCAGAAGATCAGCGAACAATGAAGTTCACAGGATTCCAGGAATTCAAGCATATTCAGGGTTTCATCTACATTGAGTGCCGCAATCAGCCAGTCATCAATAATAATGCATTCATATCGTCTGAATTCGTTAATGTAGTTGTGAAGATCGCCGGTTCCTTTGGCAAGCATCAGCTCGTCCAGCAGTTCCGGAGCACGCAGGTACTTTACCTTTCTGGTTTTCCGGCAGGCACTGATCCCGATTGCACAGCTGATCCATGTCTTACCGCTGCCTGTAGGCCCCTGGAATATCAGATTCATGTGCTGATCTATGAAACTGCAGTCAGCGTACTTAAGCATTTTCGCCTTGTCGAGATGCCTGCCCTCATAGTAAAGAATATCCTCGGCACTGGCTTTGGGGTATTTGAAGTCAGCCTTGCGGATCAGTGTCTGAACCTTCTTCGTTTCTCTCCGGCTTGTCTCCTTATCGATCATTACTGTAAGCCGCGAGTCAAACGACATATCCCTGTATAATTCAGGGTGCTGGCATTGGTATTGGTATTCCTCTGCACACCCTCTGAGATTGAGCTTTCTCAGCCCGTCATATATCTGTGCATCAGTCATGTTTATCACCATTTATATTCCTGTAATGCTCGGCCCCGCGGGTGAGTCCTATATTCCCGTGGTCCTCGTTATTATGAACAGCAGTATCCGTCTTAGCCTTGTCTCTGCCGTTTTTCAGAATTGTCGATAGATTCCGCAGCGTTGGTTGATCCGTAATGTTCAGAAGAAGTGCACATGCTTTCTCCAGTCGTTCAGTTCCATATTGATCTGCGAGATGAAGAAGGCGATAACAGTATTTGTTTCCCTGTTCAGCCGCATGCGTCTTCTGGAAAAGACTGTTGTCCAGAAAATAGTCAACTGTCTTTCGGGTGGCAGGGCCTGCAGTGTCCGCCCAGGCGCGAAACTGTTCCTCATTATATTTCAGGTATTTGCGATGGTCCTCAGTCATATGATCAAGGTTGACCACAGGATCAGCCTGCGCAGCCTTAAGCCTTGGGTGTGCAGCGATCAATTCTCCTTTTTCATAGACTTCGACCAGATTGCGTGTCAGGCGGACGCTTACAGTGTGTCCGATCTTTGTGTACGGAACGGAATACCTGTTCAGACCATCACTGATCAGATAAGTTCTGGGGACCTTCACCTCCGGGATCCAGACTGCAGGATCATATGGCTCAGCGGGAAGCGGTCTCATGAATGAACGTTCCTCGTTATCATATGCGTCCCTGCGGCAGCCGGGCCTGTTCGCAAAAGCACGATGATTCAGTTCTTCCAGTTTGGCGGCAACGCCTTCTTTCATAGCTTCAAATGAAGTGAACTTTTCATTGCGCAGGGCGGCAATGATCCACGTGGTTGCGAACTTGACTGACCCTTCGGCGTCAGGCTTGTCATCAGGGTGCTCAACTCTCGCAGGAACGATTGCCATACCGTAATAATCAGCCATTTCCGTATAGCTCTTATTCAGAATCAGCTCATTAGCCGTATTTTTTACAGTAGCAGTCTTAGTATTGTCCGGGACAAGAAGACGTGGTATACCGCCGAAATATTCCAGTGCATGAATGTGTGCCAGGATCCAGTTGTCTGTCTTCGTATCGAGACATGGTTCTGCGTAGACATACTTACTGCAGGAAAGAACCGCAACAAACAAAGGAACTTTCCTGACTTTCATGTCAGCCTGGTCATAAAGCGGGATCGTTCCGCCTGACCAGTCTACTTCAACCGCATCACCTGGCTTATGAGAGATACGCATGGTGGCTTTCGTTCTGCCAGCCCATACCCGATACAGATCACAGAACTGGGATCTCATGTACGGAATCTTTCCGACATTCTTTGCCTGCTCACAGTATTCCGCCCAGAGAAGGGAAAGATTGACACCTTTTTTGGCGAGCTCTCCATACATGTATTCAAATGAAGGCTCCAGCCTCAGAGATTCCATCCTCGCTTTCTCGGGGAAGAAGGCGCGGTATATATCCTCATTGGACATTTCTGCCGCAGCTGCTTCGCTGATATGGTGATCATCTGCCATTTTCAGAACGTCGTGAACAGTATTGCGGGATACCTTTGTATGCCCGGCAACTTCCACATTCGAATAGCCCAGAGCGTGAAGACGAATGATCTCTTTATAATCAACCGTCATTTACACAGCCTTTCTACCGTAAACTGCCGACTGAAAAAACAACAGCCAGTTTTACGTATCAGGAGTGAAATGCCCGGCCGGGGATTTCACTAACAGTATATAGCGAATAAATGATTTGTGTTATAAAAAATCAGCTGTCCTGAAATTTCTTCATCATTTTCTGACAGTAGCGCTGTCCAAGATGAACGGAATATGTATTTTCAATATATTCAGAAAGCTTTGACCCCGTCCATTGAGAAGGATCGATCAGATACAGATCTCTGATTTCCTGGATTTGATCGGCAGACAACTGCGCATGACGACCGCTGTTTCCGACAAGAGATTCGCGGAGCGCTTCAATTCCCTGTTCATCAGCTGTCTTTACCCATCCGGTGATTGCATTCTGACTGTCTCCGCTGTATGTACTCAGGACTGACGGTGTCATTCCCGCAAGCACAAGCGATACCATTTCCAGCTTGTGCTGATACCGCGTATCAGAGGATTCACGGAGTACTGTTTTGATCTGTTCATCTAGAACGGCAGGATCTGTTTTATATTTCCGACTACGCATAAGGGAATACCTCCGTGCATAGTCTAGCAGACCTTTATATAAGAGAGGCTATACATAAAAAGGAACTGACTGGGCCTGTTCCATAAGCCGTGATAACTGCATTCTCAGTCGTCAGCCACGCACCCTGTTCCGTCCACTGTGCACTGAATATCGTCACCTATGCACGGTTTAAATCGTCACATGTGCGCAATCAGATCGTCCACCATGCATTATTGGATCGGAATTTACA
>OMUX01000117.1 GCA_900314345.1 uncultured Erysipelotrichaceae bacterium
GGAATAATACAGTGCGTGCCTGGATCTTGCAGCAGGATGATACCTTCAGACAATAAGGCAAATGAAAAAAGTCAAAACATATTTACAGAAAAATATTCATAACTCATGCAATAAATAAAACCAATGCATTGACATCATTCTCTGGCAATGATAGATTGCAGGAAACTGAACAGAAGGTTAACAGGATAGAGGCGCGGCTGACAAGAGTAGCTGATGTGAAAGGGGAAGCCGCCGAAGCGGGAGAGATCCTGCTGGGCATGCGGACAACATCCGTATGACTGTCGCTGCTGCGGAGAGCTATCGTTATCCGATTCATGAAGGTACAGCTGTCCTTCATGGTCGATCTCTGCCGCACATTCTGGATGCGGCTTTTCTTTTCAGAAGAAGGAGATGGATGAAAACATGCTGGAACCGATATTTACAGGAGCGTGCACGGCATTGGTTACCCCGATGCATGCGGATGGAAGCGTTGACTATGAGAGTTTCGGAAGATTGATTGACTGGCAGATTACAAGCGGGATTGATGCATTGCTGATTGCCGGTACTTCAGGCGAAGGATCCACACTGAGTGATGAGGAACACCGTGCCGTATTGAAATTTGCGGCTGAAAGGATAGGCGGCAGGGTTCCTGCCATTGCCGGAACAGGTTCCAATGACACAGCCTATGCCTGCAGTCTGACGAAGTATGCATGTGAGCTTGGCTATGATGCATGCCTTGTGGTGACACCGTACTACAACAAGACAACACAAAGAGGTCTTCTTGCCATGTACAAGGCGATTGATGCAGCTTCCACAAAGCCGCTTGTCCTCTATAACATTCCAGGCCGCACCGGTGTGAACATCCAGCCGGCAACGCTGGCGAAGCTTGCAGAGTATCCGCATATCAAGGCGATCAAGGAAGCCGGCGGGGACATCTCGCAGATTGCTGAGGAAGCGATGCTTGTGGGTGACAGGATAACGATCTATTCGGGCAATGATGATCAGGTCATTCCGATCCTTTCCCTTGGCGGAAAGGGAGTGATCTCTGTGCTTTCCAATCTTCTGCCGAAGGAAACAAGTGAAATGGCAAAGGCATACCTGCGCGGGGATGTGGGAAAGGCAAAGGATCTTCAGCTGCATTACCTGCCTTTGATCAAGTCCCTGTTCTGTGAGACAAACCCGATTCCGGCAAAGGCGGCGATGGCTGCCATGGGCTATGGTGAGAACGTGGCAAGGCTTCCGCTTGTTACAATGAGTGAAGACAAGGAGGCTGTCATGCTGGATCTCATGCGGAAGGAAGGTCTCATTCAATGAGGATCATCATCAGCGGCTATACCGGAAAGATGGGCAGGATGCTGGAAGAAGCTGTTCAGAAGAATCCGGAACAGTATCAGATTGCGGCGGAGTATGCCCCTGGTGCAGAACGCACCAGATCACATGCCTACAGTCAGCTTGGCATGATTGAGGAAGAGGCGGATGTGCTGATTGATTTCTCCAGTCATCTTGCAACAGAGGCGGTATGCAATTACTGTGAAGAAAGAGGAATCCCGGCAGTGATCTGCACGACCGGGCAGACCGCAGCGGAAAAGGAAAGGATCCTGGATCTTTCCAGGCATGTGCCGGTGTTCATGTCCGGAAACATGTCGCTTGGCATTGCCGTGCTTTCTGATCTTGTGCATACAGCTGTGAGAATGTTCCCCGATGCGGATGTGGAGATTGTCGAAAAGCACCATAACCAGAAAGTTGATGTGCCAAGCGGCACGGCATTGATGCTGGCAAAGGCGGTGCAGGAAGAACGTCCTGACAGTGTGATCAACATCGGCAGGCATCTGGACGGAAAACGTGATCCCCGGGAGATCGGCATTCACAGTCTGCGCATGGGCAATGAAGTGGGCACACATGAGGTTTACATCAATACCGGAAATGAGTGTCTGATGCTGTGCCATGAGGCACAGTCCAGGGCTGTGTTTGCGGACGGTGCTTTGAAGGCAGCGGCGTACCTGGTGCAGCAGAAGCCGGGATTCTATACGATGAAGGAGCTGTTGAAGGAATGAATGCAGAAGAGATCATCAGACTGATTGCGGAATCAGAAAAGAAGACACCGGTGAAGCTGTATGTGAAGGAAAAGAATCCGGTGGACTATGGTAATGCCAGGGTATTCGGTACTGGTGACAAGATTGTCTTCGGAGACTGGAATGAACTGAAGGGAATCATTGAAGCACATCAGGATGACATTGAAGATATCGTCATTGAGAATGATGCAAGGAATTCAGCAATTCCTCTGTTAGACAAGAAGAACATCAATGCCAGGATTGAACCTGGCGCAATCATCCGCGATCAGGTTGAGATCGGTGATCATGCCGTGATCATGATGGGCGCCATCATCAACATCGGTGCTGTCATCGGGGAAGGTACGATGATTGACATGGGTGCTGTATTAGGCGGCAGGGCAACGGTTGGAAAATACAGCCATATCGGTGCCGGTGCTGTTCTTGCCGGTGTCATTGAACCGGCATCTGCCGTGCCTGTGACCATCGGAGACCATGTGCTTGTCGGTGCCAATGCCGTTGTGATTGAGGGCGTGCATGTGGGAGACAATGCCGTGGTCGCGGCAGGTGCTGTTGTGATTGAGGATGTACCGGACAATGCGGTTGTGGCAGGCTGTCCGGCAAGGATCATCAAGATGAAGGATGAACAGACCAGTTCCAAGACGGGTCTGGAAGAATTATTGAGAAAGATCTGAACATGATGTACGAATGCCTGAATGACACATTATACGGAATGAGAACAAGCGCGATCCGTGAGTTCTCTGCGCTTGCCAGGAAAACACCGGGGTGTATTGCCCTGACGCTTGGCGAGCCGGATTTTGACACGCCTATGGAAATTGAACGGGAAGTGGATCAGGCATTTGAGAATCATGAGACACACTATATTGCAAATGCAGGATCCTTGTCCTTAAGAGAGAAGATTGCCGCATTTGAAAATGAATATTACGGGCATGCATGGAACAGCGGCAATGTGCTTGTGACAAGCGGGGCAGAGGAAGGACTTTTCCTTTCCTTGTTCTCTTTGATCAATCCAGGCGATGAGGTCATCATTCCTGAGCCTGCCTTTCTGGTCTATGAAGAGATTACAAAGCTCTGCCGGGGTGTTCCGGTATTGCTGGATACTTCGGAAGATGGATTTCAGATCAGCAGGGAAAAACTGAATGCATTGATTTCCGGGAAGACAAAGGCCATTGTGCTGAACACCCCGAACAACCCGACGGGTTGTCTTTTAAGCAAAGAGAGCCTTGATGCGGTGCATGATGCAGTAAAAGGCAAGGACATCTTTGTCATCAGTGATGATGTCTACCGGCAGCTGATCTATACAGATCACTGTCCTTCCATCATGGACTATGAAGATATCAAGGATCAGTGCATTCTGGTGCAGTCCTTCTCCAAGCCATATGCCATGACGGGATGGCGCATGGGGTATGTGTGCGGTGATCCATACCTGATTGAGAAGATGACCCTGCTGCATCAGTACATGATGACTTCCACACCCGCACCGTTCCAGAGGGCTG
>OMUX01000095.1 GCA_900314345.1 uncultured Erysipelotrichaceae bacterium
ATCAACAAGGTGGACATGAACAATGCCCAGCCGGAGAAGGTGAAGTCCGAGATTGAAAACATCATCGGTCTGGATTGTTCCGATGCCCCGGAGATCTCCGCCCGCACGGGACTCAATGTTGACAAGGTGCTGGAACAGATCGTACAGAAGGTTCCTGCACCAAAGGGAGACCCGAAGGCACCGTTACAGGCACTGGTCTTTGACAGTGTGTATGACAGCTACAGAGGCGTCATTGCTCTGGTACGCATCCGTCAGGGTGAAATCCATGTCGGGGATCATATCCGCTTCATGGCAACCGGTGCAGAGTATGAAGTCCTGGAAGCCGGCATCCGCAACCCGAAGGAAGTCCCTGTGCATACCTTGGTCTGCGGGGATGTCGGCTGGTTTGCGGCATCGATCAAGGACATCCATGATGTCCGTGTCGGTGATACCGTCACTTCCGTGGACAACCCGGCAGAAAAACCATTGGCTGGTTATAAGAAGTTGAATCCGATGGTGTACTGCGGCCTTTATCCCAGCGATGCCCAGCGTTATCAGGAACTCCATGATGCTCTGGACAAGCTGCAGCTCAATGATGCCAGCCTGCACTATGAGCCGGAGACTTCCCAGGCCCTCGGTTTTGGCTTCCGCTGCGGTTTCCTGGGATTGCTGCACATGGATGTCGTGCAGGAACGGCTGGAGAGGGAATACAACCTCGATCTCATTGCGACGGCACCTTCCGTCATCTATCACGTTTATTTAAGCGATGGAACGATGAAGGAAGTCGACAACCCGGCAAAGCTTCCGGATGCTTCACTGATTGACCGCATTGAGGAACCGTTTGTCCGGGCCGAGATCATGACACCGGACAGCTACATCGGAGCTGTCATGGAACTGTGCCAGAAGAAGATGGGCATCTACAAGGGCATGGAAGTGATCGATGAAGGAAGAAACCAGATCGTCTATGAAATGCCGCTGTCCCAGATCATCTATGACTTCTTCGACCGGCTCAAGTCCTGCACCAAGGGCTATGCCTCCCTGGAATATGAACTGATCGGCTACCGGGAAGAGGATCTTGTCCGCATGGATATCCTCCTGAACGGGGAACCTGTGGATGCCCTGTCTGTCATCATCCACAGGGATGAAGCATACAAGAGAGGATCTGCCATCACATCCAGGCTCAAGGAACTCATTCCGAAGCAGCAGTTCGAGATTCCTGTCCAGGCTGCCATCGGCGGCAAGATCATTGCCCGCACCAACATCAAGGCCGTCAGGAAGAATGTCCTTGCCAAGTGCTATGGTGGTGATATCTCCAGAAAGAAGAAGCTCCTGGAAAAGCAGAAGGAAGGAAAGAAGCGCATGAAGGCTGTGGGTTCCGTCGTGATCCCGCAGGAAGCCTTCATGTCCGTCCTCTCGGTGGATGATGATCAGTAAGGCAAGGGCACTGTATGTCCATGTGCCTTTCTGCCGCTCCATCTGTTCCTACTGCGACTTCTGTCATAAGCCATATCAGAGTGATCTTGCAGCCCAATGGCTGAATGCCATTGAGACGGAACTGTCTTCCTTTCGCTTTACTGAACAGATTGAAACAATATACCTCGGCGGCGGAACACCCACCGCTCTTTCCTTTGCACAGCTGGAAAGACTCCTGGCATTGCTGGATCCATATACAGCACAGGTCAGGGAATATACCTGTGAGATCAATCCGGAAACACTGGATGAAGACAAGGCACAGCTGCTGAAGGATCATGGCGTCAACCGTGCAAGCATTGGTTATCAGACGGATGACAAGGAATTATTGAAGCTCATGAACCGTCACCATGATGCACATTCTGTCAATAACACCATGGCATTGTTAAGATCCAAAGGCATCAACAACATCTCCCTGGATCTCATGTACTCCCTGCCCGGGCAGACCATGGCCTCTTTGAAGCAGTCTGTCCATACAGCCATTGCCATGAAGCCGGATCATCTGAGCCTGTATTCCCTGACCATTGAACCAGGTACACTGTTTGCCTTGAAGCATCTGGATCATCTGGATGAAGATACGGAGGCAGACATGTATGAATGGATCATGCAGGAGCTTCCAAAGCATGGATATCATCAGTATGAGATTTCAAACTTTGCGCTTCCTGGAAAGGAATCCCTGCACAACCAGATGTACTGGAACTACCAGGACTTTGCCGGCATCGGCTGCGGAGCAAGCGGCAAGGAAGGAACATACCGCTATGACCATACCAAGGATGTCATGACGTATCTCAAGGATCCCTGTGCCATCCTGAAAACAGAGCTTTCAGAACAGGATCAGATGTTTGAGGCACTCATGATGGGACTGCGTCTGAGAAAGGGACTGAACAGACACATCTTCAAGGATATGTTCGGAAAGGATATCAATGAAGTATGGCCGGATATCATCGCAAGGGAAATGGAAAACTGCATGCTTGCAGAATCAGAAGATGCTCTTTATGCCACAGATCGTGGCTTTGAAATCCTGAACGACGTACTGGAAGATTTTCTCTGATGTAAAAAGTTACATTAGTAGTGAAAATATCTAATTGAATTACAGAAAATAATGTAAATAACTGTTGACGAGCTGCCGGAAAGCTTTTATGATTCCAGTAACCTCAAAGACCGGAAGAGTATCCTCAAGGTCCATCAGCGAGCCGGAACAGAGTGGAAGTCCGGCGGCACCCGAACAGGTGAAGCGCATCCGCGAGAGGAGAACCTGAAACAGCAGCAGGGGAATCGTAAACCGGCGTTAACGGTTCGAGTGGTCCTTGGTTTCAAGGGCAAACAGAGTGGTACCGCGCAGAAGCGTCTCTGGGAAAGAATTCCAGGAGGCGCTTTTTCATTTATTGAAGAAAGGGGAGAGGAAATGACAACAAGGAAATGCCGACGAGAAGGATTTGTGAATGATGATTCTGAAACAGACCGAAAGGAAAAGAGGAAGGAAACAATGAACACAAAGATTCTGAAGTCCAGCCTGGCTGCCTTGATGGCAATGAGCCTGGCTGCCTGCGGCTCGTCAGGAACAGCCGCATCCACTGCATCATCTGCTGCTTCATCCACTGATGCTGCATCCGCTCCTGCAGAAACCACAGCATCGGGCAAGGATTCCATCACCGTTGCCATTGACGGCCAGTTCACCACACTGGATCCGGCACTGAACACCGAAGTCGTCAACAACTACATCCTGGATCACATCTATTCCGGCTTGTTCAAGCTGGATCCTTCCGGGAAGGCAAACCCGGAGCTGTGTGATTCCTATGAGATGAGTGAAGACGGTCTGACCTACACATTCCATCTGAAGAAGGATGCCGTATGGTCTGACGGTTCACCGATCACTTCCAAGGATTATGAGTACTCCTATCTGAGGGCTTTGTCCTATGGCGGCGACAATGCGTGGACGACCTATGACATGACACAGTTCCTGGAAGGGGCAGCGGACTACAATGCAAAGGCACTGGAAGCCGGGCCTGACTTTGACTGCACGACAGAGGACCACAGCGGAGTCGGCATTGAGACACCGGATGACTACACTCTGGTGCTGCATCTTGCAATGCCATGTACGTATCTGACAAGCCTCATGACCGGCGGCAGTGTCTGGTCTGCCGTACCGCAGGGCACTCCTCAGCACGACAGTACATGGTCCATGTCCACCGGCAATCTGACATCCGGACCGTATGTCCTGACAGAGTTCAACGAAAACGAGAAGGCAGTCCTTGCCAAGAGCGATGTCTACTGGAACAAGGACACCATCACCATGCCGAACATCACCATGCAGGTCATTACAGACCCTGATGCACAGGCCGCAGCGTTCAAGTCCGATGAGATCGACTTCGCTACAGGTGTCTCCATTGAAGTAGCACAGGGGTATGAGGGAACAGACAACCTCTGGATCATGAACAAGCCGCTGACCTATTTCCTGGCCATCAACTCCGGCCCCAACGGTCCGGAATGGGCACAGAATGTCAACCTCAGAAAGGCACTGTACTATGCCATCGACAAGGATGCACTCTCTGATGTCATCGGCGGCAGTACATACTATGAACCGCTCAACGGCTATGTACCGCATGGCCTTGCAGGAATTGACGGCGACTTCCGTGATGAGGCAGACGCAGACGGCTATGAGCTGAAGTATGATCCGGACAAAGCAAAGGAACTCCTTGGTGAAGAAGGCTATGATGAATCCAGCCCGCTCAAGATCACATACAAGTACTCCAACAACGGCATCCATGAGGATGTGGCTACCGTCCTGCAGCAGATGTGGGAGGCTGTCGGTGTAGAAGTCACACCGGAGGCTGTGGAATCCGGCGTCTATTATGATCAGCTGGATAACTCCGACTATGAAATTGCCCGGTATGGTCTGACTGCAAGCAGCTCGCCGGTTCAGTTCCTTGAGATCTGGACCACCGGCATGCAGGTGACACCGCAGGTGGATGATCCAGCATACGATGACATGATCGCCGACATCAAGGCAACCACTGATCCAAAGGAATTCATCACCAAGTGCCATGAAGCTGAGGATTACCTGGTAGAAGAAAACTGCTACATCATCCCGCTGTTCCAGCAGCTGGCACCGGCACTGGTACAGTCGGGCCTGAGCGGGCAGGAGATGGAAGGCACAGGCATCTTCTTCGGCTACTGCCACTATTGATTCATACCAACCCGCAGGAACCTCGGGGACCCTCCTCCCCGGGGTTCTTTTCCGCCATAATACGGAATATAACCATGGCTTCATTCGTTCTTAACATTGGATTGTTATGCTGTAAATGAAGGAGAAGGGATATGGCCGCTGAATTCCTGTTTGCCGCCCTGCCATGGATTGCAGGCGGACTATGCATCGCTGTTGTGTTTGTGCTGCTGGATGACAGAAGAAAAAGCAGAACGCATTGATCTGAAATTTCCTGTGGCACGGATCTGAAACCTGTGTTAGAGTAATGAAGCTTTCTTCCTGGGTGAAGCGCATCTCCGGCGTGATCCTGGAAAAGAAAGGTCTGACACAGAGAAAAGGAGAAAAAGAAAATGCTGGATCAGGAAACAAAAGCTAAGCTCATCAAGGAGTACGGACGCAAGGAAGGCGACACAGGTTCCGTCGAAGTACAGGTTGCCATGCTGACAGAGCAGATCAACCGCCTCACGGTTCACCTGCAGAACTACAAGCATGACTACTCTTCCAACCGTGGTCTGATGACCATGGTAGGACGCAGAAAGAATATGCTTGCCTATCTCAAGAGAACGGATATCAACCGTTACAGAGATCTCGTTGAAAAGCTCGGTCTGAGAAAGTAATCGCAGCACATGGGAACCAGGTCATGATAACCCGGTTCCTTTTTTGTGCAATAATACGGGTATGCCATATATAGAGTTCAAGGATGTTACGAAGATCTACCAGCAGGGAGAAGTTGAAATCCATGCCCTGGACGGCGTGGACTTTTCCATTGATGAGTGAGACTTCGGTTTTATTGCCGGTGCTACTGGTGCCGACAAGACGACCATCCTGAATATCCTTGGCGGCATGGATACCGCAACTTCAGGAAG
>OMUX01000199.1 GCA_900314345.1 uncultured Erysipelotrichaceae bacterium
TAACCTTAGACATAAATGATGAATCTCCTCCTTTTTGCGTTGTCATTATAGCACCCGCCATTATTGTGAGTAAACGAACAACAGCAGAAATCACGCTGAAAATGCGGTGAATCTGACAACCCCATGCATCTGTCTGTCAGGCAAACAGATCATCCAGTGTGATCACATTGGTATAGACACCGCTGTATTCGTTTTTCTTCAGTCCGAACGTTGTGACAAGTGTGGAACGCACAGCCTTTTTCCTTGATACTTTTTCCGAAAGCATCTCCTGTCTTCCCAGCATTGTCCTGTAATAGCTTTTCTTCACAGAGAAATCATCGCTGTAGAATTTCATCTCGCACATGTTCACGACATTATCCTGTCTGGATATCAGAAGGTCAATCTGAGTTCCTTGATCCTCATCTTTCACAGCCCAGGCATAATGCACTGTTGCCACACCGGAAATACCAAGTGCTTTCTTAATCTGATTGATGTGATTGAAGCACAGATTCTCAAACGCAAGTCCTCTCCACACAACAATTTCCTGCATGTTGAGATTATCCGTCCAGAAACTCTCTTCTCTGCTTTCACTTAGAAAGCGAAGATAGAACAGACAGTAAGGGTCAATGAGCTTATAATATTCCTGTTTTCTCGGAACATCAAACGGTACATACTTCACAATGAAATCACCTGCAATCAATGCTTTCAGATTCTTGGTCAATGTACCGCCGTCTGCGACCTTCAGTTTTCTGGCAATTTCCTTCCTGGTGAATCCCATCTTCCGTGTACTCAGAAGACATACAATTTCCTTCACTGCATCAGGGCTCACAAACAGTGACGAAAAGAGGCGATCGTATTCGTCTTTCAGCTTTGCATTTCTGGCAAAAAACAGGTGATCTATATTCTGTGCAAA
Organism: uncultured Erysipelotrichaceae bacterium; assembly: GCA_900314345.1. Taxonomy (GTDB): domain Bacteria; phylum Bacillota_I; class Bacilli_A; order Erysipelotrichales; family Erysipelotrichaceae; genus Bulleidia. The sequence goes on from OMUX01000199.1 coordinate 893, forward strand.
ACTGAGGCTGCCGTCCATGTATCCAAGATAATAAGGAATACCGCCATATGCCATATAACACTGCGCTATATCATAGCGGGAAAACTTCATCTGTCTCTCTTCGAAGAATTCTTCACACTCATGCAGCGTGAATGGAGACAGTTTGATCTCATACGTAACACGGTCATACAGCCCGCCATGGTTATTCACCAGCTTGTCCAGAATCCAGGAATTTGCACTCCCGCAGACAATGACCATCAGATTGTCACGATGGCAGCCCCAGTTGTTCCAGAAGCCTTCAAATGCAGTAATAAAACCCGATCTTGGTGTATCCATCCATGGCAGTTCATCCAGAAAGATCAATTGTCTGGATCCATCATCAATCTTCTGCAGGTATGTCTCGAGCAGGAAAAACGCCTCCATCCAATCCTTAGGTTCCTCACACGAAGGCATTCCGTATAGAACAAGAGAACGGTAAAACGCATTCAACTGTTTCTGCAGCATGCCATGCCCATTGTTTTCTACAGGAGAGAGTCCGGCATGCCGAAATTTGAATTTTCCTTCAAATGTATGATCAATCAGAAAGGTTTTTCCTACACGTCTTCTGCCGTATACTGCAACCAGCTCCGAACGGTTGCCTTCATAAAGCCGGTTCAATTCCTCAATTTCTTTTTTTCTGCCTATCATCCGATTGCTCCGTTTTCTTTATTCAGCGGATTTCATTAAAAAACATATGATTTCCGCTGATTAAAGTATAATTCTTTCTTTATTCAGCTAAAAGTACATATTTTTATTTATTTTTCGCTGATTAAAGCATCAATTTTTCTTTATTCAGCGGATTTTGGTATTAAACACATGAATTCCGCTGGGCAAAGCATGGATCACCCCAGAATGCGCTGGCAATCAGCCCTGCTCTTTGTGTTCATTCTTTTCAGCCAGTTCCGCCTGAATCTCTGCCGCAGTCCTGTCATATTCTTCCTGCAGTGCATCATATTCCCTTCTGACTTCCGGATCCTTCAATGCATTTGCCTTGTACTCTTCACAGTTCGTCATAACACTCATTCCTCACGCCTTCAGACCAGCCATGGCTGTACATCACTGCAAGACCAGAAGAAAAGCACCTGCACATTGCATGCAGATGCTCTTGTGTGTAATGCTCAGTTATCAGGCCAGTTGCACAGCTGGTAGTACAGCTCTTCATAGATGCCTGCGGATTTCTCCCAGCTGACATCTGATGTCATTGCCGACTTGACCAGGCCCTTCCATCCCGGCTTGTTGTTGTAGTACTGATCCACTGCCCATCTCAGGGTGTAGACCATGTCGTCTGCGTTGACAGCCCAGAAGCTGAAGCCGTTTCCTTCACCGGTGTACTGGTTGAACGGATGCACGGTATCCTTGAGACCGCCGGTCTCACGGACAAGCGGCAGAGCACCATAATGCATGGCAATCAGCTGACCGATGCCGCAAGGCTCATAGAGCGAAGGCATCAGGAACAGATCAGAACCTGCATACACACGGTGTGCCAGTTCTTCATTGTAGCCGCAGTAGTACACAGCCTTGCCCTTGTACTCGCTCTCCATCCACTTGAATGCATTCTCGGCATTCTGCTCACCAGTGCCAAGGACGACAAACTGTACATCCAGACCCAGGATTTCCTGCAGACGTTCCGTGATCAGGTAGACACCCTTCTGGTTTGTCAGACGGGATACCAGACCGATCAGGCATACATCGTTGGTTTCCTTGAGACCAAGTTCCTTCTGCAGAGCCAGCTTGTTTGCCTTCTTGCCGGATACCCAGCTCCTGACATCGTAGTTCTTTGCCAGACGCTTGTCGGTCTTCGGATTCCATTCGATGGTATCGATGCCGTTGACGATGCCCCAGAGATCTTCACGTCTGTAGCGGAGGACGGAGTCCATCTTCTCGCCATAGGCCTGTGTCAGGATCTCATTGGAGTATGTCGGGGATACGGTCGTGATCTTGTCGGCATATACAATGCCTGCCTTCATGAAGGAGATGCCGGTGTCGAACTTGATGGAACCATTGTCGAAATAGTAGTAGTCAAGTCCCAGGCAGCTCGGCAGCATGTCCACGCCGAAGTTGCCCTGGAAGGCAAGGTTGTGGATCGTGAAGACATGCTTGATGTTCTGGTACCTTCCGTCATCCGCATAGCATGCATGGCATAAGAGCGGAATCATGCCGCACTGCCAGTCATTGCTGTGGATGATGTTAGGCCACCAGTCGATGAAGTAGATCATGTCGAGCACTGCCCTCTGGAAGAAGGCAAAGCGCTCACCGTCATCCTCATAGCCATACAGGCCGTCTCTTTCGAAATAGCCCTGATGCTCAATGAAGTAATAGACAACACCGTCAACCGTTGCCGTGTAGTAGGTTGCCGGCTGATCGATCCATCCGGAATGAACCTGGATGGTGCCGATCCTTGTCAGCTGATCGTAGTACTTCTCGATCACCTTCTTGTACAGCGGAATGACAACACGTGCATCATGTCCGCGCTTGACCAGTTCCCGCGGCAGGGATGCCACGACATCCGCCAGGCCGCCAGTCTTGATGAACGGCAGTGCCTCTGATGCCACAAAGAGTATTGATCTTCCCATAATGCATGTCCTCTCTAATCAGATACGGTCTCTTCTCTTGACGTAAACCGGAGCTTCGTTTGTTCCTTCCAGCTTCTTCACGTGATGAACGATGGCATACTTGTCAACGATCACATGATCGAGCTTTGCATTCTCACCGATATAGCAGCCCGGCAGCAGGATGCTGTCCTTGACCACTGCACCCTTGCAGATGTGAACATTACGGCTGATCAGGGATCCTGTAACATTGCCCTCGATCACACAGCCGTTTGCCACAACGGAGTCGCTGACCTTGCAGTCTGTCGTGTACTTTGTCGGGCAGGAGTCATTGGTCTGTGTATAGACCGGCCAGCCCGGCTTGAACAGCTGGGAAGCAGTGTGATGATCACGCAGCTCCATGGAGATCCTGTAGTACTCCTCCAGGGAGTTCAGGCATCCGACAAAGCCCTTGACCGGATAGCCCTTGACATCAAGATCCGGCAGGGAATCCTTCAGGATATCCTTGAACCAGTACAGGCTGGATGTTTCCGCAGCCTTCTTGACCAGCTCGATGAACAGCTTCTTCTCCATGACATAAGCTTCCATGGAGACATTGATGTTCTTTCTCTTGCCGCGGTTCTTGTCCACAGCCGTAACGCTTCTTGTCTTGTCGACGGCCAGTGTATCGCAGCCAAGGAATGCCTGCTTGCCATTGCTTGTGGAAGTATAGAGCACGGTGACATCCGCCTTGGAGTCAACATGCTGCTTGAGCACTTCATTGAAGTCAATGGAATAGACGAAGTAGGACGGAGCGATCACGACATACGGATTGTTGTCCTCTTCGATGTACTGCATGTTGAGCATGTAGTTTGCAACGTCATGGTTGTAGACCTGTGACGCAAACGGCTTCTCGCCATACAGGATACGAAGCTTGCCTCTCTTGGAGTTGATGTTGTAGTGGCTTCCGTCTCCCAGATGCTCAAACAGATTACGCGGCTTCTCCTTGCAGTAGACCTGTACATTGTCGATGCCGGAGTTTGTCATGTCGGAGAGAATGAAGTCGATGACTCTGTAACGGCCCATGAATGCCATTGCCGGAACCGGACGGAAATCGCCAAGTCCTTCAATGTCAGCCGTGCTGTCTTCAAATGTGATAATACCAAGTGCGCGCATATCTTCCTCCTCTTACTCCACAAACTTGCTTGCGACCAGCTCAATATGCTCGCTGTCCTTCGCGCCGACAACTGCCCCCGGTGCAATCTCCACATCATCTGCCACGATGCAGCGTGTAACGCTTGCACCATCGCCGATCTTAGCGCCAGGCATGACAACGGAATCAATGACCTTGGCTCCCTTGCCGATCACGCAGTTGGTGCCAAGCACGCTGTTCTTGACAGCACCGTCAATCACGCAGCCCTGTGTCGTATAGCTGTTGGTGACTTCAGCTTCCTTGCCGATGAACTGCGGCAGTGCGTTGACATCCTCGGTATAGATCTTCCATGTCGGATCGCCCAGATCCAGATCGCTGTTGTTCTTGAGCAGATCCATGTTTGCCTCCCAGAGGGAGTCAATGGTACCGACATCCATCCAGTAGCCTTCGAATCTGTAGGCTGCCAGTCTTCTCTTGTCATTGAGATATGCAGGGATGATGTCCTTGCCGAAGTCGTGATTGGATTCCGGATTCTTCATATCCGCCACCAGATACTTGCGGAACATCTTGTAGCTGAAGATATAGACGCCCATGGATGCCAGGTTGCTCTTCGGCTTTGCCGGCTTCTCTTCGAACTCGACAATCATGTCATCCTTGTTGGTGTTCATGATGCCGAAGCGGCTTGCTTCCTTGAGCGGAACAGGACGCACGGCAATCGTGATGTCTGCCTGCTTTTCCTTGTGGAACGCAAGCATCTTGTCGTAGTTCATCTTGTAGATGTGGTCGCCGGAAAGGATCAGCACATATTCCGGATTCACGCTGTCAAGGAAATCCAGGTTCTGGGAAATGGCATCTGCTGTGCCACGGTAGACCTCCAGACCCCCTTCATCCTTTTCACGCGGTGTCAGGACATAGACGCCGCCGTCATTGGTGTCCAGACCCCAGAAATGATCACGTGCTACGTAGGAATTGAGTAAAACGGATTCGTACTGCGTCAGAACACCGACAGTCTTGATGTCAGAGTTTGCGCAGTTGCTGAGTGGAAAGTCGATGATCCTGTACTTACCGCCAAAGTGCACTGCCGGCTTTGCGACCTTCTTTGTCAGGTCTTTCAGACGCGTGCCTCTGCCGCCTGCCAGGATCATGGCTACCATTGTGTTCGCTCTCATGATTATCTGCCTCCCGAGATAGAATATGGTAATGATATCGCTTTCATTATATACGGAAATCTGCTTGAATGAACAAGATTAAATGCTTTGCTTTCCATTCATCCTACTTCTTCACATCAGGAATCTGCCAGTCGATGGGTTTCTGTCCATGTGCCTCAAGGAATTCATTCGTCTTCCGGAAATGTCCGCAGCCGAAGAATCCGTTGTACGCACTCAGCGGGCTTGGATGCGCCGCCTCCAGGACCAGATGCCGTTGATGATCGATCATGGAAGCCTTGTTCCTGGCATTCCTTCCCCACAGAAGGAATACCACCGGATCCTGTTTCTCATTGATGTGCTGAATTGCATGATCCGTGAAGGTTTCCCAGCCGTGTCCTGCATGGCTGTTGGCCTGTCCCCTTCGCACCGTCATGACCGTGTTGAGCAGGAATACACCCTGCCTTGCCCATGGCATCAGCCATCCGTTGTCCGGAACCTTGCAGCCAAGCTCAGCATTCAGTTCCTTGAAGATGTTCACAAGGCTCGGCGGGATATCCACGCCCGGATTCACCGAGAAGCACATGCCGTGCGCCTGGCCCGGTTCATGATAAGGATCCTGTCCCAGGATCACCACACGTACATCCGGATAGTCCGTGTTTTCAAAGGCGGAAAACACCTTTGCCTTGGGCGGATAGATTTCCCGGTGTGCATACTCTTCATGCACAAAGGATGCCAGATCCTTGAAATACGGCTGCGCCCATTCTTCCTGCAGCCAGGGCCACCAATCGTTGTGTACCATCAGGACCTGCTCCTTGCCGTCGGTGTCGGCGAAGCCGTTGCCTTTGCCTTATCCCTGGCTTTCTTCTTCTCACGCTTTGTCACAATCTCTTCCAGATCCTCCCCGTCCAGCCAGCTGCTGATATCCTCAGCCAGCGTATCAAAAGAGCCGTCTTCATCACGCATGTCATGACCTGTATCACTGTATGACACCATGGAGACATTGCTTCCCTTCTGGCTCTTCCAGTTCTCATAGTCATCATCCACAGTCGTCTGTGCATCATCCTGGCCCTGGAAGATGGCAATCGGCTGTGCGACATATCTTGTATATTTCAAAGGCTCAGCATCCGCAAAGTCCTGCCACCAGGCAAGCGGGTAGCAACCCACAGTCTCCGGCACATTGCTTTCCGCATCTTCATCCAGTGCTGCCTGTGCCTCTTCCGCCACACTTTCATCCAGTCCGTAATACTCCGCCATCAGCTTTGTCCCGTCCCCGTACGGTGCATTGAGCAGCACAAGGCCGCCGGTGATTTCAAAGTGATGATAGAGCGCGGAATAGCCAAAGCTTCCGCCGATCCCGTGTCCGATGTATACAATGCCCTTCTGAGCATCCACCGGATACTTTTCCAGACTGTGCACTGCACTTGCAAAGTCCCGCCACAGCACCCGGTCCAGGGACAGTTCATCCACAGACAGAACCATGGAGGAATCTTCATACAGGCGCATGTCATAGCGGATGCTGGCAATGCCACGCTCAGCAAGGGCATGGGCAAGATCCTTGCGGAATGAAGGATCATCACCGGATTCATCCATCGCATCATCCAGCTGTTCCGGCATGAGCACTGCAATAAAGGGATACGCTGCTTCAGCCGGCATGGTCAGAATGCCTGCCACCTTGGGATCATTGCCGATTTCCACGGCAGTTTCTTCCCAGTCATCATTCTTTTCCGTCTGCGGGATGTCCTGTACCTTCTCCACCACGAGCCGCAGGATCTCCAGACTCTCATTCATCCTGCAGACGATGTAATACATGGAAGAACCGCACTGCATCAGTGCATAGCCTGCATTGATCCCGTCATTGACGGAAGAACATGCACTCAGGAAAGACGGTGCTTCCTCCCCGGCTGTATTCTTCCACAATGCCTCCAGATCAGAAGCCGCATGATCCTGCACTACATCCCTGGCAAACATGGAAGAAATGCTTTCCCAGTCATACTGCGCCGCATAGCCGCCGATCTCTTCCATGGCAGCTGTGATTGTATGGAAATCTGCTGTTAATGGCACCGGTGTGGGCGGTACTGCTGTTGGTGTCGGTGAAACCACAGCCGCAGCTTCCGAGGCACTGCCGCAGCCTGCAAGCACAAGGCAAAGCAGGCATATGATGCATTTACGCAAGCGGATCATCCTTATGGTCATGATAAAGGGCAAGCAGCACAACAAGCACGACAACACCGATGGCACTGAAAATGACAATATGTCCCTTCTTTGTCTCAAAGAAGCTTACCTGTCCATGAGAAGAAGGAAGTGTTGTCGTGGAAGAATCATTGTTTCCGAACAGATCCTCCTTGCCTACACCCTTGCTTTCAATCCAGGCCTCTACATCCGCACTCACGGATTCAAACGGGCGGTCGCCGTTTTCCAGAAGCACCTCATGGTACTCTTCCAGATCAAAGGCATTTCCAAGTCTGTCTTCCGCATCCTTCTGCGTCATCATGAACTGTGCAAGACCGCAGCCATACGGCAGGATCAGTCCCGGATTATCAACGACATAGTTGTACAGTGACTGGGCAGCGTCTTCGTTGAGACCGACATCAGCCATCCACTTTGCAAGTTCGGATTCCGTATATCCAAGTCCGTTGACTGCCAGATCCGCAGCTGCATTGTATGTATATCCCACTGCTGTGTTCAGCCACTGCAGCTGCTGGGCTGTTTCACTCAATGTGCTGTGCATCAGGGCATTCTGCTCTGCCGTCATTGCCCAGCCCTCGGTATAGCCGATGGCACCGGTGGCGGAACGGATCATGCTTGGATTGGTATTGAGATACCAGGTGATCTGGTACAGATGCCCTGGGAATCCCTCATGGGCAAGGGTTGTGTACATGGTTGTTGTATCACTGACGTTGTCACCGTTGATCTTGATCACATTGTCCTTGATATCATCAATCGGCGGCTCCATGTAGTAAGCCATGGTCGTGTCATTGGCAACACTGGGATCCAGATAGCTGGCCTTGTAGGTCACTTCAGGTCCTTCCGGATAATCCTGCAGCTGTCCCTGCAGATAGCTCAGAACCTCTTCCGGTGTCATGTCATCAATGGTTTCCGTTTCTGCCTTGTCCATGGCAGAAGGATCCTTCTGATAAAGTTCAATGTAGTCATCGACCAGGGAAATGGTGTAATCATTGCACAGATCAAACAGCTCCTGCACGGACTTGTCAGAAGAACACTTGTACTGTGCAAGTTCTGTATAGTAGTCCTTTCCTTCCTGGCCATAGTTGGCGTATCCGCCCTCATAGCTCCGGCTTCCCCGCAGCTTCTCCAGCTCCTGTCCGGCTTTCTGATATGCAGGAATATAGGAATTCAGAACCAGATCCCTGTTTCTTGCCTTGTAGTCTTCCTTCTCAGCATCCGTCAGATAATCAGCCGCATCCACATTCTCTTCAAAGATCACGATGAGCTGATTGTCATCCGTCTTGGCACAGAACTTATCAATGCTGTCTTCTGTGTCATCCAGCTGACTGTCCGTTAAGAACAGTCCCTTTTCCGCCTGAGCCTTTGTTGTCTCCAGTGCTTCATCAATGTATTGCGGAACAGAAGCCAGCACATCCAGATAATCATCGAAGTCCTGCTTTTCATAGAAGATGAATTCCGTGAAGTTTGTCAGCAGGTTTGAGATGATGCCGGCAGAATCAGAGAAGATCTGATCCTCCATCGGGTATTCATTCAATGCAATCATGTGCTTCAGGTAGAAATGATAGGCATCATAGTCATGTTTCTGCCTGTCGCTCAGACTGTCATAGTCAAAGGATTCCAGCTTTTCCAGCGAAGCCTTTCCATCCTCCGCAGCGTCCGCATAGCTCTGCAGTGTTGCATCACCGATCGTTGTCTCCGGTTTCTCAATTCCGTACTTCTGGTAATCCCGGATGCCGAAATGCATGGACATGTAGTCCTGTTCCATGGCATCGACATATTCTTCCTGCAGGAATGCATCAAAGTCTGCATTATCTTCGTTTTCCGCATATACAGGGAATACCGGTACTGCAATCATCACTGACATGGCCACCGCAGCCAGCTTCCTCAAGATCCTGTATGACATAATCATCCTCCGCTGATGAGTCCATGATAGCACAACTCCATAGTCCAAAAGACACCGGCAGGTCATGCCGGTGTCAGGGACAACAATGATTATTTCCGGAGCTTCATCATGGCAAACACTGCCGCCATAAGACTGATCACAAGACTTGTGCACCATCTGCTCAGGCTGAACGTATCAGCTGTATACGGGGAGTACGGTGTCCTTTCGCTCTTTCCTGTGTTCGTAGTGAACGGGAGCCTCGGCTTCACGTTCTGTGTCACTGTCGGTGTCGGTACTGCGGGGACAGGTGTAACAACAGGTGTTGTCTCAGGCACTGGCTGCCATGGAGTAGGAACAGGCACATTTGGTGTCGGCGTAGAAGCAGGTTCCGGTGTCACATTCGGTGCAGGCGTAGCCGTCGGTGTTGCTGTTGGTACAGCGGTTGGTGTGGCTGTAGGCGTAGCCGTCGGTGTTGCTGTTGGTGTGGCCGTCGGCGTTGCTGTAGGAGTAGCGGTCGGTGTTGCAGTTGGAGTTGCAGTCGGTGTTGCAGTTGGTGTGGCCGTCGGTGCAGCGATTGGTGTTGCAGTCGGTGTGGCCGTCGGCGTTGCAGTTGGTGTGGCCGTCGGTGTTGCCGTTGGAGTTGCAGTCGGTGTTGCTGTTGGTGCAGCAGTCGGTGTTGCTGTAGGAGCAGCCGTTGGTGCAGGTGTCACTTCCGGCGTCGGTGTCGGATTCGGAGCACCAGGAAGTTTGCTGCCATTGTAAGGCCACATATGGCCTTCAGACTGTGCGTTGACATTCCTGCCGATGATGCATCCGTTGAAGTTGCCGCCGGAGATATTCACATCCGCATTCGGTGCGACAACATGGCCTGTATAAGCTGTTCCTGTCGTTACTGTTGCTGCATCGGGCAGGGCAAAGACGATGCCAATGCCTGATGCAGCTTCAATGCTTGTGCCTTCGCTGCCGTTGATATAGACATGCGGGATTGTATAGCTTGTGCTGCTGGAATACAGAATGACATCCTGCTGCTCATTGCCTTCTACGTAGATGGCATCAATTGCCAGCCCGGTAATATCGAAGGCATGTCCTGCCTTTACGGTCAGGGTATTGCCTGGCCACCACTGGCGCATTTCATACGTATACAGATCGTTTGCTGAATCTGCTGATACCTGAACAGCATCCGTCTTCAAGGATTCTGCCTGACTTGTCAGCGCCCCTGTCCATTCAGACTGGTTGATGAAGTTATCCGTGTAACGGACTCTTGTCTGATCTGTCAGGTTCTGGTTTGTCTTACCGACAACACCGACCTTGTCACGATTCACAATGCTGGTATAGAAGAACAGATCATCGTTGTACATGCTGACCTGGTTTCCGTTGAGTTCTGCAGTCCCGCCGATATAGGAAGGCACAGTATGAGGTGCACCATCCATGGGCTCTGAAGAAAGACCGCCAAGGGATACCTTGACATTGCCGCCTGCAATCACAGGTCCTACCACATGGGTTCCGTTGTAAACTCCGGAAGCGAACACATTGTAATGATTCAGGATATAGCCCAGGGTATATTCACCATGGCGTTCACTCCCGTTTACTTCATGGTAGGACGAGAATGTATCCGCTGTTGTCTGATCATCTTCTGCAGACATCATTTCAAATGCAATGGACTCTGCTTCTTCAGGAGATTCTTCTGTATCGGTTTCCTCCTCTGAAACTTCCGCTGCCTCATCCTCTGTTTCAGCTTCAGACTCCTCTGCATTTACCTCTTCTGCTTCTGTGCTTTCTTCAGTTTCTTCCGGATCAGATTCAGAAGGATCTGAAGATGGCTGTGCTTCAGCTGCGTCAGGCTCTGTCACATTGTCTTCTGTATTTTCTTCTGCTGCAGGATCCTGGGATACCTCTGCACCTTGGTCTGCTGTCTGCTCTGCATCTGAAGCTTCCGGCTGGATTTCTTCTGATGCAGGAATGTCTTCCTCAGATGTCTCAGTTTCTTCTGTTTCCGTTTCCATTGCCTCAGCTGTTTCTTCAGGCTGTGGTGTTTCCGCATCCTCTGCGTAAATGATTGCATTGGATGTGCCGCTCATCATCATGCATGTGGCGATGACAGCGACGATGCTTCTGGTCAGTTTCTTCATTCTTTTTCCCTTGGAATGCTATTGCCCGCACTTCTCTGTCTGTAATTTACGAGAAAGAAGGAAATGAATGAATTGCTGAGATTGCTGATTTTTGCAATAATTTGTCCTGCATTTCAGCTATGGTTTTGGCACGAAACCATTGACATATCCGTTCTTGCTCTGGATTGGTCCCACAAGCCACACAAAAAGCTGCTCTTCGCAGCTTTCAGGAATGAATCACACAGTTAGCTTCCGCCTGTTCCTTTGTCAGCTCATTGAACCCGCCGCATCTCGGGCATTGCTCAATGTATCTGGTGGATACAGGAAACAGCGGGATGAAGAACAGGGAGAACCAGTTCTGTATCTTCAGGATCTTCCATGGTCCCTCATACCGGCATCGTCCGCAGGTATACGGCTTTGTCTCTCCGATCACCGTTGTCTTCGGAGAGATGCCGAACAACAGAAACATCAGCTCTTCCTCTTCAGTACGATCATCGTGCACTGTG
>OMUX01000201.1 GCA_900314345.1 uncultured Erysipelotrichaceae bacterium
AGGTTTGTGACTCGGATGAATCCGTTGACAAATGTATCATCCGGGCTGCCGATCGATCTTGTTCTGCTCATGGTTCTCAACGGTGTTGAGCAGGGTGTTCTCCGTTGTGGCAATGTAAGTGTTGAATACACTCTTGCCCTTGACGTTTGCACCATCCGGATCTGCTGTACCGTCTCCATCCAGATCGCATCCCAGGAAGTCGTTTTCACGGTTCCAGAGTGCACCGACGATGGTCGGCTGAACAGATTCATCAAACAGGGCACCCTGGTCTTCCAGCCAGCCCTTGAGATCCTGGCCGCCGTTGATGAACTGGGATACCAGATCATACTCGCCGTATACCCATTCAGACTGGTCAGCCGAAGGTCTCAGACCGCCATAGTATGTCTGGAAGATATGGAGGTTGACCGTGGAGAACAGTGTCAGATCGCCTTCGTTGATGCCTGCATCAAGCTTCGGCTGTGCCCAGTCAAGATATGCCTGGATCTCTTCCTTCAGAGCCTTCAGTGTATCGAGGTATTCTGCATGGACGCCTGCCTGGCTGAGGGTTGCGATATCGCCTGCGACAAACTCATGGTCCTTGAAGTAGTCCGCATTGAACGGTTCTTCATTCCAGTTCAGGATGGTCTTGAGTACAGCGATGTTGCCGTTTGCCATCTTGACCTTGTCATAGGCCACACCCTTGTACTCGCCTGTTGTGGCATCCGGATTCTCAGGATCCCATACGAGGTACTTCTGTGCGCTCTGGAACTGTCCGCCGGATGCGATGGTGTTTCCGCCGATCTCAGCGTTCTCTTCCACAACGACAACGGAATAGCCGTTCTGGGCTGCCTGTACGGCAGTAGCCATGCCGGCACCGCCGGCACCGACAACGACGACATCATATGTCTCATCAACCGGAGCCTGTGCCTCATGCTTGACTGTGTTGGACTTGAAGCCGTCCAGGTCAGAAGCCTTGGCCTGTTCTGCAGCATCATTCAGGGCCGCCTTGATGGCTGCGCTTGTGAAGGATGCGCCGGATACGGAATCAATTCCGGAACCGTTTGCCTCCTTGGCATCCGCAAACATGATGTCGAAGGCAGGTGTTCCGATATGGTTTGTTTCCTTGGATGAATTGATCTGGATATCCGTGATGCCATCCTCAGAGAATGTCACATCCAGAGCAACCGGTCCGTTGTAGCCGCTGCCTGTTCCTGTATAGGTGCCGGCCGTATACGTCACAGGTACGTTTTCCTTTGTGCTGGGTGCTGCAGCGCTGCCATCATCTGTCCAGCCTGCCTGTTCCAGAGCAGCCTTGGAAGCCTCGATGATGGCTGTAGAAGTCACTGTTGCGCCGGATACAGTGTCAACGTTGGGTGTCTGTGCATCAACGATGGCAGCCGGAACCTGTTCAAGAGCCGGGTCTGCGATTCCCTGTGTCTCCTTCTGGTCCGTGACTTCAACGCTTTCGATCTTGTCGGCACTGACCGTGACGGATACTGTCACATCACCGTTCTTGCCGGCAGCGGTTCCTGTGTAGGTGCCTGCGGTGAACTTTCCGGATGCTGCTTCAGAAGCAGAAGAACCGGAAGCACAGCCGACCATGGACATTGCCATGAGACCGCACAGGAGAATGCTGAAACTCCTTTTCATCTTTCTTTTCCTCCAATTGTGCAAAGCTTCACATTTGCTTGCACATGTAAGGTAAACCCTGTATCGGATACAGGGTCAAGCGCTTTCAGGCATATTTTTCAATGAAAATTCCATTCTGAAAATCAAGCCTTATTCCTGCATGCTTTCGCGTTTTCGCTTTCAAGGCATGGCAGGAAGCTATAATTGACTTATGCATATCAACGAGCTCTCAAAATTGACCGGCATCAACAAGGAGACCATCCGTTCCTACCGTGAAAAAGGATTCCTGCATCCTCTGCAGGATGACAACGGCTACTATAACTACACCAGCGGAGATTTCACCTCTCTTGTATACCTGGCAAAGCTGAGAAGCTACCAGATCGGCCTGGAGGACATACAGAAGTTCTATCACCCGGCGGATGTTCATGAACTGGACACTGTCTTTGACAAGGAGGAGGACAGGATCAGGTCAAAGATTGCATCACTGGAAAGAAGTCTTCGCTTTCTGGAGTTCGAGCGCAGACATGTGCACGAAAGCTTTGAGACAGATGCACAGGAAGTCCTGGAGACGCAGTCCATTGATGAAAAGATCGATTTCTATGACTTCTATGATGAGAAAGAGAGGAAGGCACATTTCTCCGACATCCTGCAGACAACCACACCTACTCTGTTTATTTCCAGGGAAATCCTGAACGGTCCGGTCATGGACAAGGTCATTTCCATGAAGGCAGGCCTGGGCACTTACCGCTACCTGCTGGAGGAAAGGAACATGAAAGTACCGGAAGGCGGTGTCATTGTGCCAAACGGCATCTGCCTTTCCCAGATGCTTGTTGTCGATCATCTGGATGAAGTCAACATCCTGCAGCTTGCCCCGATGATGAACTATGCAAAAGAACACCACCGTACATTCATCTCTGATACCACCGGCTATCTCATGCGCATTGAAACAGGAGAAGGCTCTCCTTCCTTCTTCTTCCGCATACGGGCATGTGTAGAGCAAAATGACATCAAGGATACCGGCGCAAGATGAAGAAACGGGCAGATGCTTCACACACCTGCTCGTTTTCTCATTGCATCAATGATCCGAAATCATGGTAATACATGTCCCTTCCGTCCTTGCTGAGACGCAGGTACTCCTGGAAGGTATCGATGGAAACGAAGCCTGCTGACATCAGCAGCTCCGTGTATTCCTTCTTTGTAAACCCACACTCCTTTTCCCATTGGCAGATCTGCTTCATGCCATAGTAGTAGCTGGTGAAGTATCCCGGCATGTTCTGCTGGGCCTGCACCTGTCCTCTTGCCGTGACATAGTCAAAGCCAAGTTCTTTCCGGTAGATATCAATGACCGTCTGAAGACTTGCTCCATAGTAGAACATCATCAGATCCACCAGGATTCTGACGGAGGCGTGATGTCTGCGGTACGCCACAAACAGCGGGAAGAAGGGATCTTCGCCATAGATCCATTCAAAGGACTTTTCCGTGCGCAGGCAGGTACCTTCCAGAAGCGGTTCCACCTTGGAGCCGATCTTCACGGTTTCCGGACGGATGTCAGTGGCTGCCCTTGTAAACTGCACATGGTGGCCTGGATAGGCTTCATGCAATGCATTCAGCTTCAGCCAGCCATCGCTGATGTTCTTCACATTGTACTGGTTCAGAAACATCTGGCCATGGAAGGGAAGCACATCCATGTCGCCCCCTTCATACCCGCCCCATGGGAAGGAATCCTTGATGGTTTCCGGAATCGTCACACAGACACAGCTTTCATCCTCCGGAAGCTTCACCATTTCATGGGCAAGGCCTCTGGTGCGCTGCAGGTACTCCTTTTCCTTCAGAAACATCTGCTCCGCACACTGGCAGGGCGGTTCATAGGCAAACAGGATCTTCGAGATATCCTGCATGTTCTGCGGCTTTTCAGCAACCGGAAGTGTATCGGCAATGCGCATGACTTCCGCTCTTGTCTTTTCAATCTCCGCCTTGTGCCAGATCAGAATCGTATCCAGGGAAACACCATACTGCTTGCCGAGAAGCTCACGGTAGTCCTGCGGCTTCATCTGGAACGTCCTTGCCGGATTCTCCTTTGCGGATGTCATGGTCTGCTTTTTTTCATGAACCGCTGGATCAAGCTTTTCAGCCGCGTCTTCCAGAACACCGGCAAACCGCTGCAGCTGTTTTTCGAGATCACTGCGCATTTCCTGCGGGAAGGACGGAAACAGCTTCTTCACATCCTGCTCACGGATCTGTTCAGCAGTATGCAGAAGTTCCAGCGCATCCTTGCCACAGTGGCGTTTGTCATGACGTTTCTCCATCAGCTGTTCCATGGCATCCATGGAATCCATCAGCTGTATGAGATACCCCTGCAGGAAGGAAAACCTTGCTTCATCGCTCTGTCTGGAGATTCTGGATTCATTGAGAAGCTCATCCGGAAACTCCGTGTATTTCTTCTGCGGACTGTTCTCCGCATCCTTCAGTGCATAGCTGATCGTATCCAGGAAATCCATGAAATGATGCTGGAGAACATGAAAGACCGGATGCGGAACCGGAAGACGGTGGATTTCCTGACGGAGTCCTTCCAGGATCCTGTATTCCTGCGCCAGTGCTGAATCATTCGGCACAAACAGCAGCGGCTGTTTCCGGACAGGACCCTGGATCCGGTAGTAAAGCTTTGCCAGCTCCTGGTCCATCAAGCGGTACTTTCTGCGGCATGCCTCATACTCCATACAACTTTTCCCCTGCTTTCAACACAGCAATCCCCTGAATCTGCTGGTATCAATCCTTGGCAGCGGTGGATCAGAGAATGATCTGATGCGGCTTGATCTCCTTTGGAATCAGGCACGCATAGGGATCATCCTTTGTCCGTTTCTGCCATTCTTCTTTCGCTTTCGCAACTGTTTCCGGATGTTCAATCAGGATCTCAGCTGCCTTGGCAAGAACCCTTGCGGCATAGTCCATGCCCTTGTGGGCAATTGCGCTTTCTCCCTGGGCAACCCATTGCCAGCTGTGTGCCCCTGCACCCCAGCTGTAACAAGCGGTATTCAGTGTTGCCGTCGGCACGACATACGAAACATCCCCGACATCCGTGCTTCCCATCTCACAGACATCACTGTGTGCATTCTCCACATAGTAGTCGCACAGCGGCTTGTCCTTTTCACATTCCAGAAGCTTCTCTCTGTCCTTTACATAGGCGGGAATTCCTGAAAGCACAGGCTGGAAGTCAGAAGTATCCTTGAACTTCTGTGCATAGGCAAGGTCCTCTTTCGTATACACCGGTGCCTCTGTTTCCTTGAATGCTTCATCAATGACATCCTCAAGAACAAAGTTCGGCATGGTGTTGGACAGTGCTTCATCAAACTTGATGGTCATCTGCGTCTCTGTCATCAATGCCGCACCCTTTGCAATATCAATGACTCTCTTGTAGAGGGCACTGCATTTCTTATTGGTGGAGGAGCGGATGAAGTACTTCACCTCTGCCTCTGCCTGCACCACATTAGGTGCCTTTCCGCCGGCATCTGTAATGGCATAGTGGACACGGCAGTCAGGATCCATGTGTTCACGGAGATAGTTCACGCCCACATCCATGAGCTCCACGGCATCCAGTGCACTGCGTCCATCCTGCGGATTGCCAGCCGCATGTGCTGCCTTGCCATGGAAATGGAAGGCCACGGAGATGCAGCTCTGAGAACTTCCGGCAGCGACCTGATTGATCTGTCCTGGATGCCAGGCAAGGGCAATGTCCACATCATCAAACACCCCGTCCCTTGCCATGTAGGTCTTGCCGCTGCCTGCTTCTTCCGCAGGGCATCCCAGTACTACCACGGTTCCGGACTTTCCGGTCTTTTCCAGATAGTCCTTGATGAGAAGTCCTGCCCCGATATTCCCCACACCGAGCAGATGGTGGCCGCATCCATGGCCCATGGCCTTTCCATCCGGACTGTATTCCGCACAGTCTGCTTTCTGGCCAAGACCATACAGGGCATCAAATTCCCCAAGCAATGCAATGACCGGATGACCATGGCCATAAACGGCCTTGTAGCCGGTGATCGTATCCGCAACATTCTCCTCAATGCGGAAGCCATGCTTCTTCAGAAGTTCCTGATGGATCTTCGTGCTTTCATATTCCTCAAAGCCAGGCTCCGGATTCTGCCATACGGCATCGCTTGCCGCATGAAGTTCCTCTTCGTACTTCATTCTGCTTCCTCCTCGACTTTCCAGCAGGCAACGCTCCGGTCACCGTACTGCTTCATCTCCGGCATCTTCTCTGCACACTTTTCCATGGCAAACGGACATCTGGTGCGGAACGGACATCCGGAAGGCGGATTGATCGGGCTTGGCAGTTCACCTTCCAGAATCTGCCGCTTCATGCTCTTGCCCTTGACGGGATCCGGAATCGGCACTGCAGAAAGCAATGCCTTTGTATACGGATGCTTTGGATCATGATACAGGTCCCTGGCATCTCCTACTTCCACCAGGTGTCCCAGATACATGACACCGATCCGCTTTGAGATATGCTCGACCATGGAAAGATCATGGGCAATGAAGAGATAGGCAATGCCTGTTTCCTTCTGGATCTTCTCCAGGAGGTTGATGATCTGTGCCTGGATACTGACATCCAGGGCGGAGATCGGCTCATCACAGACAATGAACTCCGGCTTCAGAGCCAAGGTTCTCGCAATGGAGATACGCTGTCTCTGGCCGCCTGAGAATTCATGGGGATAACGACGGATATGGTCCGGCTTGAGGCCGACCATCTTCAGCAGTTCCACCACATGTTCCTCACGCTCTGCATCGTTTGCATACATATTGTGGATTTCCATGGGCTCCTTGATGATCTCACCCACGGTCATGCGGGCGTCCAGGGATGCATAGGGATCCTGGAAGATCAGCTGGCAGTATCTGCGGAAGTCCTTGAGTTCCTTGCCCTTGAGGGTTGTGATGTCATGCCCTTTGACGAAGATCCTTCCGGCCGTGGGTTCGTTGATCTTGACGATCGTGCGGCCAAGCGTGGACTTTCCGCAGCCGCTTTCCCCCACAAGACCGAATGTCTCGCCCGGATATACCTCCAGGGAAACATCATCAACGGCCTTGACGACATCCTTCTTTGCAAGCCACCCCCTGGAGACTTCAAACCAGGTCTTCAGATGCTCTACGCGTACAATCGGTTCTTCACTCATGGCATCCTCCCTCCTGCTTTCTTCTGTTCACTTCATTGAGCCAGCAGGCGCTCTTGTGGTCTTCCGTAAACTGTGTGAACACCGGCATCTGTTTCTTGCAGATGCGCATGGCCTTCTCACACCGGTCGACAAACGGGCATCCCACCGGCGGCTTGAGCAGATCCGGCGGAGAACCGGGGATCGGCCTGAGCTCCTTGTACTCCTCTTCATCCGGATTGGTGATGCAGTTGAGAAGACCCTTGGTATACGGATGAGACGGGCGGTAGAAGATATCCTGGTCCGTTCCGGATTCCACGATCTTGCCGCCGTACATGATGTAGATGTAATCGCACATGCCTGCCACAACACCCAGATCGTGTGTGATCAGGATGACGGAGCTTCCCTTTTCACGGGAAAGCTTCTTGATGAGATCCAGCACCTGTGCCTGGATGGTCACATCCAGGGCCGTGGTCGGTTCATCACAGATCAGAAGCCTTGGCTCATTTGCAAGTGCAATGGCAATGATGATTCTCTGCCGCATGCCGCCGGAGAACTGATGCGGATACTGCTTCAGTCTTGTTTCCGGGGAAGGAATGCCAACCTGACGGAGCAGATCGATGGCTTTCTTCTCCGCCTCTTCCTTAGAACAACTGCTGTGGTTCAGGATGACTTCCTCAATCTGCCTGCCGATGGTCAGCGTGGGGTTGAGGAAGGTCATGGGATCCTGGAAGATCATGGCCATGTCCTTGCCGCGGATATCATCCATGACCTTGTCGTACTCCTTCATGCTGGAGAAGGCACCCGGTGTGATGTTCTTCCCGTCAAGGAAGATTTCACCGGATGTGATATGTCCGTTTTCGGCAAGCAGTCCCATGACGGAATACATGGAGACAGATTTGCCGGAGCCTGATTCACCGACAAGACCGACAATCTCGCCTTCATTGACTTCCAGGGTGATATCCCTGTCCGCATAGACCGTTCCCTGGTCGGTATCGAAATCCACAGCCAGATCACGGACATCCAGAATATGTTCCTTTTTCATGTCTGCCTCCTTATCTGTGCTTTGGATCCAGTGCATCGCTCAGACCGTCGCCGATGAAGTTCATGGCAAGCATGGTCAGGCAGATCGCTGACACCGGCCATACCATCTGCAGCGGATAGGTGAAGATGAGGGAACGTGCTTCATTGGCCATCGTGCCCCAGGATGCCTGAGGAATGGAAATACCGATGCCGACGAAGGAAAGGAATGCTTCGGTGAAGATCGCACTTGGCACACACAGTGTTGTATCAACGATGATCGGTCCGATGGAGTTCGTGATCAGATGCTTGAAGAGGATCCTGGATCCGCTTGCGCCCATGACCTTGGCCGCTTCGGCAAACTCCTGGTTCTTGAGGATCAGCACCTGCGCCCTGACCTGTCTTGCAAGGTTCACCCAGGAACTGACGGAAATTGCCAGCAGCACGGATGTGATGTTCGAGCCGAAGATAAGCATGATCAGAATGACATACAGCAGTGTCGGGACAGCATAGATGATATCGACGATACGCATCATGATCATGTCCGTCCTGCCGCCCACATACCCGGCGATGCCGCCGTAGACCGTGCCGATGACCATGTCGATCAGTGCTGCCGCAAAGCCGACGGACAGCGAGATTCTTGCGCCGTACATGATACGCACGAAGATATCCCTGCCGAACTTATCCGTGCCGAACCAGTGCAGTGCAGAAGGTGCGGCATTGCGCATGGTCAGATCCTGTCCGTCATACGTATATCTGGAAAACATCGGAACCAGGATCGCAAGCAGGATCATCACTGCCAGGAATACCAGTGAAACAAGCGCCCGCTTGTTCTTGCGGAACTGTCTCCAGACATCCTGCCAGTACGTCCGGCTTTCCATGGCCACGAATTCACTGTCCTTCTCACTTTCCGGAAGAAGCTCAAATTCACTTCCAGGTACTTCTGCAGCACTTGCATAAGGCTGCTTCATCTGCAATTCACTCATACGCTTCCTCCTTTCTATCTGAGACGGATGCGCGGATCAATGGCTGCGATGATGAGATCCGTGATGATGTTGACCAGGATGATGGAACCGCCGTAGATGATCGTCAGCGCCATGATCATCGTGTAGTCACGGTTGGATACGCTGTTGACGAATTCTGCGCCGATGCCGGGAATCGAGAACATCGTCTCAACGACAAACGATCCGGTTAACAGTGTTGCAAACAACGGGCCGGCATAGGTGATGACCGGAATACATGCATTCTTGAGGGCATGTCTCCAGATGACCCTGGTCCTTGAAGTTCCCTTTGATCTTGCAAGGATCATGTAGTCTTCCTTCATCTGTTCCACCAGGGAGTTCCTTGTCAGACGCGAGATCATGGCAATCGGCCCCAATGCAAGAGAGATGCTTGGCATGATGTAGTTCTTCCAGCTGGAAAGACCGATGATCGGCAGTGCCTTCAGCCAGACGCCAAACACCCACATCAATAACAATGCCAGCAGGAAGGAAGGAACGGAAACTCCGATCGTGCCGAAGAAGGCAACAATGCCCTGCACCCATTTCTTCCTGGAGAAGGCACCTGCCGCACCCAGCAGGATGCCTGCGGCCAGAGCTACGATGAAGGCCACGGTGCCGACCTTTGCGGTTGCCGGGAGACCTTTGGCAATGATGGACATGACCGTGGTCCCCTTGCGGTTCAATGAAGTACCGAAGTCGCCGTGCATCACGTTTCCAAGATAGGTCAGAAACTGTACACCGATCGGCTGATCCAGCTGATACTGCTTGATCAGCTGTGCCTTGACTGTAGCCGGAAGCTTGGACATCTCCCCGGCAAAGGGAGAGCCCGGAATCAGATGCATCATGAAGAACGTGATGGTCATCAGGGCAAACAATGTCACAAGCCCGAGCACAATTCTCTTAATCAGATATCTTGCCATGGCTGCCTCCCAGATAATGGTCAAACCAGTTCCTGATTTCCTTCAGACGGCGGATCCGGTGCTTCGGCTTTCCGCTTCTGCTCAGGCTGTGGTTTTCTCCTTCAAACACGACCATGCGGCTTGGCACATGGTGGTACTTCATTGCGGTGAACATCTCCACACCCTGGTCGATCGTGCAGTTGTAGTCGCACAGGGAATGGATGAACAGGATCGGTGTCTTTGCCTTGTCGGCATCCTTCAGCGGAGACTGCGCCCACATCTTCTCCATGTCTGTCCATGGAGTGGCAGCCATCTCGTTGCTGTCGAAGGATACACCGATCTCACTGGCGCCGAAATCAGCGACCCAGTTGGAAACGGAACGCTGCGAAGCAATTGCCGCAAAGCGGTCGGTATGGCTTTCAATCCAGTTGCACATGAAGCCGCCATAGCTTCCCCCGCTTGCCCCGATATGCTTCGCGTCGATCTGCGGATATGCTGCAAGCACACCATCCGTGAAGGCCATCAGATCTTCATAGTCGATGGTTCCGTACTTTCCTCTTAAATCTGCGAATTCCTCGCCATAGCCTTCCGAGCCATGCGGGTTGCAGTAAAACACAAAGTATCCAGCGGATGCCAGCATCTGCATCTCATGGTAGAAGATCACACCATAGGCACACCTTGGGCCGCCATGGATCATCAGCACACCCGGATATTTCTTCTTCGGCCTGTATCCGTACGGCTTCAGCACCCAGCCGTCCAGCGCTCCGCCTGCCGGTGAAGCAATACTGACAGGTTCCGGCTGACTGATGAAGTGATCCTTCAGGTATGAACTGTTCGGATCAAACAACGGTGTCAGCTTCTTTTCATACGTGTAGACGGCGACGGTTTTTGCTGTTTCCGCACCACACACAAGGAAGTTCTTTCCGTCCTTTGTATCAAAGCCGCTGATCACACCGCCCTTGAATTCAATGACCTGCTTCACATCTCCTTTGAGATCCAGGGAGTAAAGATCCGTATGGTATGCATGCATTGCCGTGAAGTACAGTGTCTTTCCCATACTGACAAAGTTCTTTCCGCCAAGGCCGATGATGTCAGTCAGCGGTGTATCCCCTGCTGAGAGCTCTTCCTTGTTTGCATGGAGCAGCGTGCACCTGTATCCCTTTGCATTCTTCTCTGCCTTCCAGAAATCAAACAGCTGTCCGGTGCCCCATGGCTTCATATCGCTTGCGGTATAGACAAGATCCTCGCCAAGGAAGGCACACTTTCCGATCTTGTATTTTCCTGGTTTTACAACGACCTTGTCCTTGCCGCTCTTTGTGTCATAGACATGCAGCTCTGATGTCAACGGCATGACATCCTTCCAGGATGCACACACATAGGCAATCAAACTGCCTTTGACCGTGAGATACCCCGTATCCGTGTACTTCCCTGTAATCCGCTTCAAGGCCCCTTTCTTCTCATCATAGAGATACAGAGCGGAACGCTTCCCGCTGACATACCCCCTGCCGTTTCCCCAGAAGGGAACCTCTTCAAAGATGTGGTAGTCCTTTTCTTCCTCTTTCTCCTCTTTGGAGGCAGAGGCAGGCAGTGCATTCCAGTCCTTGAGGATCACCATGGCATACAGTCCTTCACTGATCTTCTGAAAGGACTGTACGTCTTCCTTTATTTCAAAGGCAGGTGCTGCTTCTCCGCCTTTCAGCGGCAGACGGAAGAAGCACGAAACATCTTCCTTTTCCTTCACTTTCCGCTGAACCAGAAGAACATCTTCATCATCATAGTCATAGCTGATGACTGTGCCGTCATGGGTCAGCTGCCGTACAGCCGTGCCATCCTTTTCGTACAGATCAAAGGCATAGCTGTTTTCTTTCTTCAGCGGCTTTTTCACCACGAAGCAGCCTGTCTTTCCCGCAGGGGAAAGCTTCCCGTTTCCCGGGCAGCTGATCTCTGCGATGTCTTCCAGTTCAACCTTCTTCATATCGAATCACCTTTCTCCTTAAGAGAAATACGTGAGAAATGAACGATGCACTTCCCACGTATTCCGAATTGATCAATGCAAGTGCTTATTCAAAGCTGCAGTAGCCGTAGAATGCGAAGATACCGTCAAGCTCATAGCCCTTGAGGCCGCTCTTGACCAGTGTAGGAACCGTGTAGTCAAACAGCGGGATGACATACTGGTTCTCATCGCAGAGGTAATCCTCAGCTTCATGGCATGCCTTC
>OMUX01000202.1 GCA_900314345.1 uncultured Erysipelotrichaceae bacterium
GGCAGACACTATTGCTTGCCTATCGTGCATTCGGGTGGTATCAGAAGCATTTCCCTGACAAACGCAAGCCGGAGTCAAAGAAGATGCTTGCCAATACCTCCATGAATTTCATGGTGAAGGGATTCTCTCATCCTGAAAAGGCAGCGATGGTATCGGTGTTCCTGCCGTGTGAGATCCTGCAGTCATTTGATATTTCACCGATGTGTGCAGAGATGTTTTCCACTTATCTCAATGGCGCAGCTTCCGAGAAGCCGTTCATTGATGCGGCAGAAGCTGCCGGTATATCGGAAACATACTGCAGCTATCATAAGGTTGTCATGGGAGCTGCCATGACAGGGGTATTGCCTAAGACGGAATTCATCATCAACAGCTCGCTTGCCTGTGATGCAAACAACCTGACATTCCGCCAGCTTTCACGGATGATGGGGACGCCGCAGTTCTACCTGGATGTTCCGTATCAGAAGAATGAAGCAAGTGTACAGTATGTCATGGCACAGTTAAAGGACCTGACTGCCGGCATTGAACGGATCCGCGGACAGAAGATTGATGAGACAAGACTGAATGAAGCTGTTCAGAGAAGCCATCAGACACTGATCAATATCCGGAAGACCATTCCGTACCGCAATGAAAGGTATCTTCCATCCGATCTGACATCCGAGCTGTATGAAGGACTTGTCGTACACAACATGCTTGGCACACCGGAGGCACTTGCCTATTCAAAGCAGCTTCTGGAAGACTATGAGAATGCACCGGTGAATACGGGAAAGAAGATTGTCTGGATGCATACCAATCCGTTCTGGCAGAAGCCGGTGAAAGACCTTCTGAACTTCAATGAGAAGGAACATATTGTGGCTACTGAACTTGGCTATGACGCCTGGTTTGATGAAGAACCGGATGATCCGTATCACTATATGGCACAGCGTCTTGTCTACAATCCTTACAACGGTCCGGTAAAGGACCGGATTGCCCATACAAGAAGGATCTGTGAGGAAACAGACGCTGACGGTGTGGTGCTGTTCTGTCACTGGGGCTGCAAGGAAACATGCGGTGCCAGTGCCGCCATCAAGAAGGAACTGGAAGCAGCCGGATACCCGGTGCTGATCCTGAACGGTGACGGGGTTGACCGGCATAACAGCAGCGATGGGCAGACTGCCACAAGACTGCAGGCATTCATGGAAATGCTGGAGGCAAGAGGATGATCTACTGTACGTGCCGGTATGCACCGGTGGAGCTGATGGCAGGCTTCGGTGAGGAATGCGTCAGACTGGATCCCCATCCGCAGAATTTTTCCTGCTCGGAAGAATGTGCACATCCCAATCTCTGCAGCTTTGCCAAGGCAGTGATTGAGGAAGTACATGACAGGCGCATTACAAAGCTCATCATGACGGACTGCTGTGATGCCATGCGCAGGACATTTGATGTGCTTTCGGAAAGCGGACAGATGGAGTTTGTATTCCTGCTTGGCCTTCCGCATAAAAACGGTGAAGCAGAGATGAAGCTGTTTGAAGGGGAACTTGAGAGGCTGAAAACGGAATATGAAGTATATTCCGGCATCCCTTTTGATGTACACAAGGCAATGGCAGCTTATGAAAAACAGAAGAACAGCAGACCGGAAAGACCTTCGGAAGGATATGTCAGGATCACCGGTGCCCATGGCGGAAGACTGCTGTATGAAAAGCTGCAGGAAACCTTCAAGGGTGTTCCGGTAGTGGATGATACATGCACCGGAACAAGATACCTGGACCATGAAGCAGGAAAGGAAGCAGCCTTCCTGCACTGGTATGCACCGGCGCTGTTCAATCAGGAACAGCCGTGCATGCGCATGTGGTACCACAGCAAGAGGACACCGTATGATGCAGGACAGTGCCTTGGAACGGTATTCCACACGATCAAGTTCTGCGACTACTACAGCTTTGCCTATCTGGAAGAGAAGAATGACGGGCGGATGCTGAAGATTGAAACAGATACCACGCTTCCGGAAAGCGGACAGCTCAAGACAAGACTCGAAGCGTTCCGTGAAGAACTTGGCCTGGATCAGAAGGAGGTTTCCATGAAGAAAAGTGAGGGGCCTGTCTATACGGCAGGCATCGACAGCGGATCATCCTCCACGGATGCCGTGGTGATGGATGAACAAAGGAATATTCTGGGAAGAGCCATCATCCCCACCGGTGCCGGTGCGGCAAGCGGTGCAGACAAGGCTCTTGAGATTGCCCTGAAGGAAGCTGGTCTTTCAAAGGAAGACCTGACAGCGGTTGTTTCCACCGGCTATGGCAGGGATACCATCGGCGTGGATTCTTCTGTCACAGAGATCACCTGTCATGCCAAAGGTGCCCATTTCCTTGATCCGGATGCCAGAACGGTCATTGATATCGGCGGACAGGATTCCAAGGTCATCCGCATTGATGAAAACGGCAATGTGCTCAACTTCATCATGAATGACAAGTGTGCAGCCGGTACGGGAAGATTCCTGGAGATGCAGGCAAGAACCCTGGGCATGAGCATGCCTGAAATGTCAAAGGAAGGCCTTGCCTGGAAGAAGGATCTTTCCATCACCAGCATGTGCACGGTGTTTGCCGAATCGGAAGTGGTTTCCCTGGTAGCACAGAATGAACAGTCTGCGGACATCATCCATGGTCTCAACAAGGCCATTGCCGCAAAGACTGCCGCGCTTGCCGCAAGGCTCGGTGTGGAGCCCGGCGTGATCATGACCGGCGGTGTGGCACAGAATGAAGGTGTTGTGAAGTGCCTGGAAGACAGACTGAATACCAAGGTGTTTGTATCCCCGGATGCCCAGGTCTGCGGCTCTATCGGTGCAGCACTGATCGCTCTGGACAGTGTCAGGAAACATGCAGACAATTGATGAAGCCTTGAACAGGCTTCAGCACTCGAAGTTCCGTTCCTCATTCCACCTGCATGAGAAGGAACGTGCCTATGTCCGGATCAAGGGCATGGATGTGATCCGCAGCCACGCACAGGATTTCATCCGTCAGAAGCTCGCACCTGCAGAACCCCTGCATGATGGAAAGCAGACGCCGATGCGCGGACATCCTGTGTTTATCGCCCAGCATGCCTGCGGGTGCTGCTGCAGGGGATGTCTGAACAAATGGTACAAGGTACCCATGCATGTGCCATTGAGTGAAGTACAGCAAAAGAAGATCGTGAACCTTCTGATGGCGTGGATTGACAAGGAAATGAAGGAAGATCCGCTGCATCTGGATCAGAAGGAAGAAGACCAGTCTCAAGGATGAGAACCGGTCTTCTTTTCTTCAGGGGAGTTCTTGCGCATGTTCTTCCAGGAACATGGCAAACGTCCTTGCGGCAATGGAGAGCTCTGCATCATTCCTGGTGAAGAGGCCGATCCTTCGTTTCAGATCAGGCTTCAGGGGAATCAACCCCACGTCATAGGCTGTTTTCCGCAGCACAAGCGAGGGAAGGATGCTGACGCCAAGTCCCTGCTCCACCATGGATAGAATAGAATAGTCATCATGCATCCTCAGACGGATATCCGGCTTCAGTCCTTTCTTTTCAAAGGCATCCAGCACTTCACTGTACGATCCTTCTTCCAGAAGCAGGAAGGGTTCTTTTGCAAGATCCTTCAGCGTGATGGATTTCTGCTTTGCAAGCGGATGATCCTCCGGCAGGACTGCCATGTGGCTTCCGGTTTTTACAAACAACGGTTTCATGCCGGGCACAGCATACGGACTGACAAAGCCAAGATCTGCTTCTCCTGTACGGATCCATTCCGGGATGGTTGTATAGTCGCCCTGATGAATGACAAACTGAACATTTGGATACTGTTTCCAGAATGTGCTGATCATCTGCGGCAGCCAGTGTGCCGAAATGCTGGAAATCGTACCGAGCCTGATCACACCGGTATCCAGCCCCTTGATGTCCTTGACAATCTCCTCCATGGACGTGTACTGTGCCGTGGTGCGGGCAATGAAAGGGTAGAGCCTTTCACCTTCCGGTGTCAGACGGACACCGTTTCTGGAACGCTGCAGCAGCCGGAAGCCAAGTTCCTTTTCCAGGGATGCGACCATCTGGCTCAGGGCAGGCTGCGTGTATCCAAGCGCCTGTGCCGCCTTGGTGAAGCTTCCTGTTTCCACAATCTTCTGAAGGGCCAGATACCTCTGCATATGATTCATAACCTCCCTGCATGTTTCGATGCATATTATTGATTTTACTTATTAATTATATCATCTTATATTGAACGTGGAAAAGGCAGGCAGGAAAGATGAAGCAGTATATCGTAGATGCATTCACGGATCACGTATTCAAGGGCAACCAGGCGGCAGTCTGTGTCATGGATCATTGGATTCCGGAACAGCTGATGATGAACATCGCCATGGAGAACCGGTTCTCTGAGACGGCATTCCTGGTGAAGGAGAAGGAACATTATCATCTGCGCTGGTTCACGCCGGGCGGTGAAATCGACCTTTGCGGTCATGCGACCCTGGCATCGGCGTATGTTCTGTTTCACTTCTATGAAAAGAATGCAGATGAGGTCACATTCGATACCCTTGGCGGAACACTGAAGGTTGTTCAGAAAGGAGATCTTCTGGAAATGGATTTTCCCGCCTATGATCTGAAACAGGTGCCGGTGACGGATGCCATGGAGAAAGCCATCGGGGTCAGACCTCTTTCGGCATACATGGGAAGGGATCTGCTCTGTGTGCTTCCCGACGAGGCTGATGTTGTGAAGGCGGAGCCTGACATGGGGGCAGTAAAGGAACTGGATGGTCTTCTGCTGCATATCACGGCAAAAGGGAAGAATGGCTTTGACTGCATCAGCCGCAGCTTTGCACCGAAGCTCAATGTAACTGAGGATCCGGTCTGCGGGTCAGGACATTGTCATATCATTCCCTACTGGGCAAGGACAGAAGGAAGGAATGAACTGAAGGCATACCAGGCGAGCAGCCGGGGAGGTGTACTGTACTGCACGATGGAAGGAAAGAAAGTGAAGCTTGCCGGAAAGGCGGCTTTGTATTCCATCGGTACATTGTATCTGGAAGGAACAGAGCCTGAAGAAAAACCGGAAGAACAGGAAAAAGCCGTATGAATCACTGCATCATGCAATGATTCATACGGCTTTTCGGAGTCATTCTGCGATGTAGACGCGCTTCATGACCACCGGTGTACGGGGATGGTCATTATAATCCGTGGGGACGGAGGCAATGCGGTCCACGACATCCATGCCTTCCACGACTCTTCCGAAGCCTGCATACTGGCCATCAAGATACGGCGCATCTGCATGCATGATGAAGAACTGTGAAGATGCACTGTTGGGATCCTGGGCACGGGCCATGGAGATCGTACCCCTGACATGCCTGATGGGATTGGGATGTCCGTTGGCTGCGAATTCTCCGACGATTTCTTCATCGCTTCCGCCCATGCCGTTTCCCAGCGGATCTCCGCCCTGGATCATGAATCCCGGGATGATGCGGTGGAATGTCACTCCATCGTAGAAGCCTTTCTTTACCAGCTTTTCGAAGTTAGCCGCAGTGACAGGGGCGTG
>OMUX01000041.1 GCA_900314345.1 uncultured Erysipelotrichaceae bacterium
GTTGTATATACATAAAGTCCTCAGCGTAAGCTGAGTTTTCTTTTGTCTGAAGAGAGAAAATGCTCTGCCGCATCTGCAGCAGAGCATTTGTTTCACTTCTGTTCCTTCCGGTAATGATTGATCAGGCAGCCGTCTTCCAGGATCTCCCGTTCTTCCGGCTCCAGTTCGCCAAGATGAACACTGAATGACTCAGTGTTTCCATCCTTGTGAATGATCCATGCACACGGATCATCATTCTTCTCTTCCAGTGCCTTGCGGATATCCTTCAGGAATACCCAGTCTCCTTCCGCAAGCTTTTCCGGTTCATCCGTCACAAACGGCAGGACACCCCAGTTGATCAGGTTGCTGCGGTAGCGCTTTGTGGCATATTCCCTGGCAAAGTTTGCCGCACCGCCCAGCACTCGCTGACAAGAGGCTGCCTGTTCACGGGCACTGCCATCGCCAGGCTTGTTTGCATAGATGGCAGAGCCGATGATCGTGTCCTTCACATTGACCGTCACATTGGCAGCCTGCAGGGATGCACAGACAGACTTCAATTCTTCATCCAGGCTTCCGTTCTTCCGCTCTTCATTCAGCTTTGCCACAGCCTTTGCCTTGCCTACATAGGCAGGATCCCTTCTGCTCAATGTGAACTCTGCAAGTCTTAAAGGATTGGAACGATAGGAGCTTGTCTCTCCGCTTGGAATCAGTTCATCCGTGGTTGTTACAGGATCGGTGATATAGCTGACAACCTTCACCAGAAGGTCATCCGTTAATACCGGCTGCTGCGGCCAGTCCTTGATATTGGGTCCAAAGCGCAGCGGATAATTCTCTTCTGCCCTGCCCCAGCCATTGTAGACACGATGTTCATAGATGCCCGCATCAAACACATATGCCGGTGCCTTCTCTTCTTCACTGACAACCTCATCCGCCGCTGTCAGAACACCCTGGTTCCTTGCCGTAGCAGCGATGGAACGGGCATCCATTAATGCCACACCGGCAATCTGTCCTTCCCCGGGCTTGGAGCCTTCTCTGTTCGGGAAGTTCCTTGTGCTGTGGCGGATGCTGAACTCATTGTTGGCCGGTGTATCACCTGCCCCGAAACAAGGTCCGCAGAATGCTTCACGGAACACTGCACCGCTTGTGATCAGTGTGCTGACCGCACCGTTGTCCACCAGTGCCTTGCATGTCGGCATGGAATCCGGATATACGCTCATCTTGAATTCCCCGTTTCCGGTGTTTCCATCCTTCAGGATCTCAGCAGCGGCACAGATATTCTCATACGTGCCGCCGGAGCATCCGGCAATGACTCCCTGGTCCACACGAATTTTTCCGTCACTGCCGATTTTGGAAAGAAGATCCATCTTCACCTTGCCGCCAAGCTGCTTGTTGGCACGTTCCTGTGCTTCACCGAGATACTTCTCAGGATCCTTCTGCAGCTCATGAATCGGCAAAGCATAGCTTGGATGCATCGGCAGGGCAATCATGCATTCCACCTTGCTCAGATCAAGATCAATCCAGGCATCATACCCGGCACCTTCTGCCGGTTTGAGTTTTCTGTAGGCTTCCGGTCTTCCATGAATGTCAAAGTATTCCTTTGTTGTTTCATCTGTTTCCCAGATGGAACTCCAGCATGTGGTCTCCGTGGTCATGACATCGATGCCGTTGCGGAAATCCTGGCTCAGTGATGCAATACCAGGACCTGCAAACTCCAGCACCTTGTTCTTCACAAAACCGCTGGCATATGTGCTTGCCACAAGATCCAGTGCCACATCCTGCGGACCTACGCCTGGCTTCAGCTTTCCGGTGACATAGACCAGCACAACCTGCGGTTTCTTCATGTCATAGGTTCTTCCGACAAGCTGCTTGGCCAGTTCACCGCCGCCTTCCCCAACACCCATGGTGCCCAGGGCACCGTATCTTGTATGGGAGTCCGAGCCAAGGATCATCCTTCCGCAGCCGCTCATCATCTCACGGTTGTAGCTGTGAATGACCGCAAGACACGGCGGGACGTAGATGCCGCCGTACTTATGCGCCGCAGACAGCGCAAACTGATGGTCATCCTCATTGATCGTTCCGCCCACTGCACAAAGACTGTTGTGGCAATTGGTCAGGACATACGGCATGGGGAATTTCTTCATGCCCGATGCCCTTGCTGTCT
The DNA here is from genome assembly GCA_900314345.1 of uncultured Erysipelotrichaceae bacterium. Classification (GTDB taxonomy): domain Bacteria; phylum Bacillota_I; class Bacilli_A; order Erysipelotrichales; family Erysipelotrichaceae; genus Bulleidia. Next base: position 2,141 of record OMUX01000041.1, read on the forward strand.
GAATGATGCCGACATAGGTGATGTCATGGCTTGTCAGGGAATCATACTTCAGATGGAAGCTTCCCTCATCGTGCCGTACATCATGCCCGTTCAGGATCTGATAAGCCATCGTGCCTTCACGGTCTATGGCAGAGGAAGGTACCGGCTTTCCCTCCTTCAGGATCACTTTTTCATTACAGAGCTTCATAACTTACTTCAGCCTTTCCACGACCGCAGCTGTGAACTCCTTTGTGCCTGCATGGCCGCCGATATCCTTTGTCGTATGAACGCCTTCGGCAATGACATCTTCCAGTGCCTTCTTGAGTCTGTCGGCTTTGTCTTCCATGCCATGATCCCTGAGCATCATCTCAAAGGCCATCAGGATGGCGGTGGGGTTTGCCTGATCCTTGCCGGCAATATCCGGCGCACTGCCATGGACTGCTTCATAGATGACGGTGTCATCGCCGATGTTGGCAGACGGCGCAAAGCCAAGTCCTCCCACAAGACCGGCACAGAGATCGGAAATGATGTCGCCGTAGAGATTCGGTGCCACAAGCACATCGAACTGTGAAGGATCCGTAACCAGCTTCATGCACAAGGCATCGATGATCACACTGTCATTCTCAATGTCCGGATAGTCCTTTGCCACCGTACGGAAAGCCTCCAGGAACAGACCGTCCGTATACTTCATGATATTGGCCTTGTGGACAGCCGTGACCTTCTTCCGTCCGTTCTTCCTTGCATATTCAAAGGCAAACCGGGCAATCCGCTCACTTGCCTTCCTTGTGATCAGCTTGATGCCGTTTGCCGTATCTTCATCGAGCATATACTCAATACCCTTGTAAAGGTCTTCTGTATTTTCCCTGACAATGACAAGATCCACATTGTCATATCTTGTCTTCACACCGGCAATGGTATGTACCGGACGCAGGTTTGCATATGTATGGAATGTCTGCCGCAGCTGCACATTGATGCTGCGGAAGCCCTTGCCTACCGGTGTTGCAGTAGGTCCTTTCAGGGCAATGCCGTATTCCTTCACCGTATCCAGAAGTCCGTCTTCCAGAAGCTTCCCGCTTTTATCATAGTATTCCGCACCGGCTGAGAACTCCTTCCACTCGATCCCCGTATCCAGTGCGTCACTGACTTCCTTCACGCTGACGGCAATTTCCTTTCCGATGCCATCGCCCGGAATCAACACAGCCTTCATAAGCCTGCCTCCCTTGCTCATATGGAAACATTGTATACCTGTTCTCTATCTGAAACATTCTTTCTGAAAGAAATGATTTATAATACTTTCTATATGGAGGCTCTTTCATGAACGATATCTACCCTGATGTTGCCTCGCTGAAGCCCGAGGAACTGGAAATCCTGTGCAATGAATTCCGCAGGAATAACTTCATCGATCCAGAGACAAGTGAAAAGCTTGGCGTCAAGCGCGGCCTGCGCAACGCCGACGGAACCGGAGTCCTTGCAGGACTGACCAGCATCTGTGATGTCGTTGGCTACACCAGGGATGAAGAAGGTCATGTCATCCCGGCAGAAGGCAAGCTCATCTACCGTGGCATTGACCTGGACCGGATCGTACAGGAAGCCGTGGAAAAGGACCGCTTCATGTATGAGGAAGTTGCCTGGCTCCTGCTGTTCGGTGATCTTCCCGCAGAAGAAAACCTTGAATTGTTCAAGCAGATCCTTGACAGCCACCATGAACTGCCGGCCGGCTTTCCGGAGACACAGATCATGTGTTCGCCTTCCCCCAACATCATGAACAAGATGAGCCGTTCCGTGCTCACCATGTACAGCTATGATGACGATGCCGAAGATACCTCGCTTTCCAACATCATCAAGCAGTCCATCAACCTCATTGCCGGGCTTCCGACCATGATGATCTATGCCTACCAGACAAAGCTTCATGTCTATGACCATAAGTCCATGTATTTCCACTACCCAAAGAAAGGTCTCTCCACAGCAGAACATATCCTTTCCATCTACCGTCCGGACCAGCAGTATACACATGCTGAGGCAAAGCTTCTGGATCTGTGCATGATCGTGCACATGGACCATGGCGGAGGCAACTGCTCCACATTCTCCGAACGTGTGCTCTCTTCTTCCGGCACGGATACCTATGCGGCAATCTCAGCAGCCATCGGTGCCCTGAAGGGACCAAAGCACGGCGGTGCCAACCTCAAGGTCATGAAGCAGCTGGACTACATCAAGGAAAATCTCGTGAATCCTGCTGACGATGAAGAAGTACTGAACCTGCTGAGGGCTATCATCCGCAAGGAGAAAGGCGACGGCAGCGGTCTGATCTACGGCATCGGCCATGCGGTATATACCCTTTCTGATCCAAGAGCGCAGATTCTCAAGAAGCAGTCAAAGACACTTGCTTATGAAAAAGGCTTCGATACCGAATGGAACCTGCTGTGTTCCATTGAGCGCCTGGCACCGAAAGCCTTTGAAATCGAAAAGGGAACGACAAAGCATGTGTGTGCCAATGTCGACCTGTTCTCCGGGCTGATCTACCGTATGCTCGGCATCGCCCCGGAACTCTACACCCCGCTGTTTGCGATTGCCCGTATTCCCGGCTGGTGTGCACACCGCATGGAAGAGGTTGAATTTGCAAACCGCATCATCCGTCCAGCCTACAAGTATGTCGGAAGCAGCCAGGAATACGTACCGCTGGAAGAAAGAACAGAAAAGTAATACACACATGGCATAGCAGGACATTCCCTGCTATGCTTTCTTCGTCTTCAAAGGAGGAGCACAATGGAAAGCACAGCACACAAGGCCGCATCCAGGAAAGGATTCCTGTACTTCACGGAGTTCATCTGCGGTGTCTCGATCATGGCGGTGGAACTTGGCGCAAGCCGTCTGCTTTCCCCATACTTCTCCTCTTCCCAGATTGTCTGGACCATCATCATCGGCACAATCATGATTGCCATGGCTCTGGGAAACATCTATGGCGGAAGAAGCGCTGACAAAGACCCCAGTCCTGACAAGCTCTACCGCAGGATTCTGATCGCAGGCATCTGGATTGCCTTGATTCCGGTGCTTGGCAAGTATGTGATCCTTGCCGTCTCAGCACTGGTCATCCTTTCGGTCAACAGCGCCTATCTGATCTGGGCTGCCCTTGCCAGCTGTCTTGTCGTATTTGTCTTCCCGCTGTTTCTTCTGGGAACCACAACCCCGTCCCTGGTGAAATACTCCACCATGTCCCTGGAGGAGAGCGGAAGAACGGTCGGAAACCTGGAAGCCTTCAATACCATCGGTTCCATCATCGGTACATTCCTTCCCACATTCGTTACAATTCCTTCCGTTGGCACATCGATCACGTTCCTGATCTTTGCCGCATTGCTGATTTCTACTGCGGCGTACTATTTTCTTTCCCGGAAAACAGACACGAAGAAGACCATCACCGCAATCATCATTCTTCTTTTCTCCTGCATCTTCGGTCACAGCGACAGCTTTGCCTTCTGGAACAAGGACCTGACATATGAAGGTGAAAGCATCTACAACTACCTGCAGGTATCTGAGGATGACAAGGCATATTATCTTTCCACCAATGTGCTGTTCGGTGTGCAGTCCATGGCCAGAAAGGACGGACAGCTGACCGGCATGTACTATGACTATGCCATGGCAGCACCGTTCATGGCAGATATCAATAACAAGGACGATCTCGACCTGCTCATCCTGGGCAACGGTTCGGGCACCTATGCCAGTATGTGTGAACAGTATCTGGACAATGTTCACACTGACGGGGTGGAGATTGACAAAGACATCACAGAACTTGCCGCACAGTACTTCGGCATGCCGGAGGATGTCAATGTATCAACCTATGACGGAAGAGCATACCTGCAGGCTGTGGATGACACCTATGATGTCATCATGGTTGATGCCTATCAGGATATCTCCGTTCCCTTTCAGATGTCCTCTGTGGAATTCTTCACCCAGGTGAAGGATCACCTGAATCCTGATGGCGTCATGGTCATCAACATGAACATGCGCGGAGAGGGAGAAGGAAATATCAACGAATATCTTTCCGATACCATCGCCTCCATCTTCCCGTATGTATATACTGTGGATGTCACTGACGGTACAAACCGCGAGCTGTTCGCATCCTTCAATCCGGATATTCTCAGTACCATGCAGTACAGCATTCCGTTGATCAAGGATGAACAGCTGCAGAACATGATGAACACTGTCAGTGCTTCTCTTGTGCCATATGCTGGTGGAAGCCACATCCTGACGGATGACAAGGCGCCTGTGGAAGTGCTGTCCATGCGCGCACTGGATGGCATCATCCATCAGGAACTGGATTACTACAAGACAATGATCAAGGGAAAGTCCATCAGGGAACTGATCAGCCTGTTAACCGGCTGAAGAAAGGAAGCATATGCAGGAACCGCAGAAACAGGAACGCAATGCACTCAAGGCATACGGTATTCAGAAACACTTCACCTATGACAATTGCCATCGCGAAATCCCTTTGTTCTGGAAGAACACAGAGGAATACCGCAGAAGCATCGGATTAACAGGTGCCTTCGGCATCTGCATCATGCAGGAAGACGGCATGGACTATATCATTGCTGATCCATGCAAGGGAAATGATCCATTGCCTGAAGAATGTGTCTTATGGACCTGTGAAGCTTCAGACTGGTATATCTTCCACAAGGAAGGACCATGCACACAAGCCATACAGTCTCTGGAGCAGGAAGTCACAGAAACATGGATGCCAGAGCATCAGGAAGATACAGGCAGTGTCTGGATTGAGGTCTATGCCTCCATGCCGGATATCCAGCTCTGGATCAAAGCAGAATAAGCAGAGAGAAAGGCGTGCACATGCACGCCTTATCATGACTTATTCACTGATCCAGATGGAGCACATCCTCATCCGGAGAGATGTCATCCTGATCCTCAGTCAGACAGGACTTGCCGATATTGGTGATATGGTCGCCGATTCTTTCCAGTGTACCAAGGATATCGCAGTAGATGGAACCCGCCACTGCTGTGCACTGGTTCTTTCCCATTCTTGTGAAATGGCTCTGTCTTGCGGCATATTCCATCTGATCCATGAAGCGCTCCTTTTCCAGCAGTGCTTCATATTCCTCCGGGTTTCTGCTTTCAAAGATGCTGCGGGACAGTACCAGCATTTCCTCTGCCGCATCAAACATGTCATTGATATCCGTCATGGCGGTATCCGAGAAGCTTTCATCCGCATCGAATGTCATCATGAAGAACTCTGTCAGATCTTCACTCAGATCACCCACGCGTTCCAGATTCTTGATGACCTCAAGACTGTTCCTCAGACGTTCCGTATCACGGATGCTGAGGTTTGTCGCATACATCTGTGTCTTCAGCAGATATGATGTGATCTTCTGATCATAGGTATTGATCTGCTGTTCATCCTGGGCAAGGACATCCTTTTCCTCCTCGCCGCCTCTTTCATTCAGAAACTTCCTGGTCAGCTTCAGATCCTCTTCCACAGCAAGACTCATCTTGCCGATGGCCTGGCCGGCTGCGGAGATGGCAGCTGCCGGGAAGGTATTGATCAGATCCGGATCCAGGGAGTTGACATCCACTTCGATTCTTGCCGGTTCATTGCCCGGTACAATCCTGCAGATGAAGCTGCAGAGCTTGTTGATGAACGGCATGAAGCACAATGTGGTCACTGTCTTGAAGATGATGTTTGCCACAGCGATCTGCATCATCGGATTCATGTCTGCACCGATGGCTGCGATGAATGATGTATATGGTGCAAGCACAAGCATGCCGAGGACAGAGGCAACGATGTTCATGGACAGATGCAGGGCAGCTGTCCTTCTTCCGGAAAGAGAACCGCCGATGGAAGCCAGAAGACCTGTGACACAGGTACCGATATTGGCACCGAACATGAACGGCAGGGAAGCTTCAAGGCTTAAGGCACCAGCCTGATACAGTTTCTGCACGATGCCGATCGTTGCGGCAGAGGACTGAACAACACCGGTCAGTGCCGTACCCACAAGCATGCTCAGCCAATGATTATTGCTCATGGCAAGGGCGAAGTTCTGGAACTCCGGCATATCCTTGACACCTGACAGGGCAGTGCCCATGGCGTTCATTCCGAAGAAGATCAGACCGAAACCCAGGATGATGTTTCCGTAGTTCTTCAGTTTTCTTCTCTTCGTGAAACAGATCAATGCCGTACCGGCAAACATGATCCACATGGCATACTTTTCAATATCCAGGGAAATCAGAAATGAGGTTACTGTGGTACCGATGTTGGCACCCATGACGATGCCCGCTGCCTGTGTGAATGTCATCAGCCCGGCACGGACAAGTCCGATGGTAATGGCGATGGATGCGGATGAAGACTGCATCAGGATTGTCAGCAGCAGACCCATGATCAGTCCCCGGAACGGACTGGAACAGTATTTGTCGATATATTCCTTCAGCCGGTCGCCTGCCGCGGATTTCAATCCGTCTCCCATGGTGGTGATGCCGTACATGAACAGACCAAATCCGCCGAAGATCTCTCCCCATTGCAATGATGTGAATGACATAAGCCCCTCCTGTCACACCGATTTAACCTAATGTTAACATGCAATTAACCTGTTTGAGCCATGTTCGTGAAAAATGTCAGCCTGAACATATCAAAAAGCGGCAGCCTGATTTACACTGCCGTCTCTGTCACTTATTCTTTCATTGTTTCAAAACACTGCAGGACTGCCTGCACCGTCTGTTCCTGCTGTTCTTTCCTGCTGATCTCAGCAGGATTGTCGCCTTTCTGGTCTCCATAATATGCAAAGCCAGCATGATTTCCGCCTTCAATGACAAGCTCCGTGAAATCGTTCGGCAGGTTCTCCCTGTACTTTGCATAGCTTTCCCTGTTCAGCACACCATCCAGGCTTCCATAAACAGAAAGCACCTTCATATTTTCCAGCGGGACTGTTGAATAAGATGCCAGAAGCACAAGCCCGTCCACTTCATCTGCATGGCTTCCGGCAAAGGAGGCAGCCATCGCTCCGCCAAGGGAATGGCCTGCCATGACCCAGTGTTCATATTCCGGATGTGCTTCCATGATGTCCTGTGCCTTGTTCTTTCCGAAGATGGCAAAGTGAAGCGGCATATGCACGAGATAACAATCAATGCCGTTTTCCGCAAGCTGTTCCATCATCCAGCCATAGGCTTCCTCATCCACCTTGGCTCCCGGATAGAAGATCAATGCCCTGTCTTCTCCAGGCCCGTCATATGTGATCAGACCCGTGCTGTATGACACTGTGACATCTTCTGCATCATAGGCAGGAAGATCCTGCGCATGATAATAAGGCAGGGCATATACAAGGAAGGCAAGCACAAGAACCAGCAGTACAATGCCGGTCCGTTTCAGATGTTTCTTCATAGTTCAAAGCTCCGTATACTTCCTGGCAGAACCCTTTGCCTTCTCCACCGGATACTTCTTCTCATTCTGATCCATCTTGGCATTGATGATCGCATCCGCATCCACACCAAGCTTCTCACACATCTGCAGGCTGTAGTTCAGAACATCCGCAAGCTCTTCCAGAACATGTGCCTTGTCATAGTCCTCTTCATTCCACTGAAAGCATTCCAGAAGCTCACCTGCTTCAATACTGATGGACTTGGCAAGGTTTGCCGGAGAATGAAACTGATCCCAGTCCCTGTCCTTTGTAAAGGCATTGATTCTTTCAATCGTACGGTCACTGATCATACCGATTCCTCCTGACATGAAGAAGAAGGCCATGACCTGACCTTCTTCATAAATAGCAACATGGCTGGGGCAGCGAGGTTCGAACTCACGAATGAGGGAGTCAAAGTCCCTTGCCT
>OMUX01000385.1 GCA_900314345.1 uncultured Erysipelotrichaceae bacterium
TCAACAAGGAAGTTGTCCGGGAGCTTGAGATCGATCCTGTGGACCATCCCTGTGCTGCCGCATTGCCAAGCCATTCTCCGGCATTGCCCCATCGTGGGAGGGTGACCCCAAGGGTATCATGGGCAATCTGCCATGCGGACCAGGTACAGTTCTGCCAGCCGCCCCAGTAAGGATTGGCAGAGGAATCACCATAGGAAGGACCGCTGTAGGCGGGTTGTGTCGGAACAGCAGGTGCTGGTGTCGACTGCTGCGGCGCAGCGGTTGGGACCGTGGTGCCTCCGTTGCTGGAAGGAGAAGCCGTGCTTGCAGAAGGAGATGCAGCGGCATTCTTTGAATCATTGATGCTGGTGGTGATGTTTGAGATCGAAGAGTTGTTGCTGGTGATTGCGGCCAGAGCTGCCCGCTGTTCTTCATCAGCAGATGCCAGCTGTGCCTGGTAGGAAGACTGGATGGTCTGCAGTTCATACTTTGCGGAAAGCAGGGTTGTCTGCTGGGAGTCCAGTGCGGAAAGGCTGTCCTGAAGTCCCGCTTCCATATTGCTGAGTTCATCCTGCTGTTCCTTGAGCTGTGCCTGCATGTCATTCAGGGCACCGATGGCATCCTGCAGCTGCTGCAGTGTTCTTGTATCATAGGCGGAGATATCACTCATGCCGTTGGCGACCCGGATGAACTGGTCAAAGGTTTTTGCACCCATGAGCACATCCAGGAACCTGTAGGTGCGCATGTTCTGCTGCTCCTTTACCATGCGCTCCGCGACTTTCTTCTTCAGCGTGTCGACTTCATCATTCTTGTCATTGATCTGCACCTGGGTGTCATCGATCTGTCCCTGCATGTCGGCGATCTGATTCTCTGCATCGGCAATCTGGGCGTTCAGATCCAGGATCATATAATTCAGATCTTCAATCTGTGTGTTGTAGGAGCTGATCTGGGAAGCATAGTATGCAATGTTGTTGTTGATGTCATCCTTCTGGGCATCGATATCATTGATTCTTTGCTGGAGGGAGGCATTCTGGCTGGCCATATAGTTCATGTATGCCGTACAGCTTGCCTGCTGTTCCTCCGTCAAACTGGAGGTATTGGTGCACAGGTTGTTCCAGTAGCTGGTATCGGTGAAGTCTTCACCTTCGGCATGCACCGGCATTACAACTGCACATATCATCGCGCAGGAAAAAAGAATTCCCTGCATTGCTTTCATTTTTCTCATAGGAGGCATTATAGCATTGTCTTTTCAGAAGGGGAAACTTCCGCAAAAAGACGCAGAAGATACAGAGCAGGCTCATTCTGCACTATGATGGGTTCCATGCAGATCTTCGTGCACTGCAGATGAAGCTTTCCTGCTTCATGGCGGAATCCTCTGATCCACTTTTTCACATCGAACACATCATCCTGCACATACTGGAACAGGCAGTCTCCGTTGAGCAGGACCTTGCTGTGAGAATCCGGGGCATAGGCCGCAAGCAGCTTTCCGCTGGAAGCGGAGAAGATCAGACCATCAGACATAGCAAGATGTTCCAGATCACTGACGGTGAGATCCTGGCTGACATCCATGGAAAGACGGATCCTGCGGCTGATCGTGCCAAGGAATGCCTGGTTCCCGTTCTTCATGGCATTGGCAATTTCCTTTTCTTTCCAGGCCGCCAGGGACTTCTTCACATTAAGCCTTCGGATCTGCTTTGATGTCATGTCCTGCTGTACCTGGAGGGCATCCTGGTAGTCCTGCAGGCTGGAAGGATGCACCATGACCTTGATCGTATCCAGATCATAGCCATACTCCTGGTAAAGACGGATGGTCAGAAGATCATCTGTCTGATCCAGAAGATAATAGCGGTATCCATTGTCCAGTCTTCCGGCCGGTGAGAAAAGACCGCATTCTTCATAGTATTTGAGCGTTCTTGGACTCACACCGCATACTTCGGCAAATTCCTTGACGCTGTATTTCTGCTTTCTGTCAACCATCATTCTTATTTTAGCCTGTGCTGGCTTTCCATCAAGATTTGGAACGGATGAAGATGCCTTTTCTGCCATGCCGGTGCTGGTGAAGAAGCTTGGCGGCGATCCCGCCATCATTGCATCACCGCTGCTGACAACGGTTGTGGATGTTTCGGCAGTCTGGATCTACTTTGAGGCTGCCACGAAGCTGCTGCACCTTGCCTGAGTGTTCAGGAAAGAATGATGGTCTGTTCAGATAAAATTCACCTGGCCGGACTACTCTGATTCCTGTCAGGAGGAAAAAGACATGCGTGAAGAAAACAAGGAAAATACAAACCCGGATGTCATTGAGGCAGAAACAAAGGTGACATCCGCGGAAAACACAGAGGAAAAGAAGGAAGAATGGGAATGCCCGCACTGCCATACACGAAACACCGGCAGATTCTGCAGTGAATGCGGGGCACCAAAGCCACAGCCAAAGGCACCGGAATGGCATGCACATACAGAAGAGAAGAAACCGGGGAAAGCCACTAAGATCTTCTCCTGGATCGGCGCAGGTGCTGTTGTATTCTGCATCGGCTTCAGCGGCGGTGCTGCATATACGGCAATCCATGAATCCAGGCTTGAAAACCGGATTGAAGCACTGGAGGAAAACCAGAACAACGGCGGCTTCTTCGGCTTTGGAAATGAGGATGTTCCGGATATGTTCCGCAATGGAAACGGCTTTGGCGGAAACGGACAGGAAGACGAAGGCTTCGGCGGCAATAACGGCGGTGCTGAAGTTCAGCAGCAGTCCGGTGCTGCCCTTGGTCTGAGTGTGCAGGAGACAGAGGAAGGTGTAGAAATTGCCGGATTCTCCTCCAATTCCAAGGCTGAGGATGCCGGACTCAAGGAAGGCGACATCATTGAGAAGCTCGATGATACGGAAGTAAACTCCATGCAGGAGATCCGCTCCTTCCTGAAAGACCATGAAGCTGGCGATACCGTATCCGTTACCGTAAAGCGTGATGGCAAGGATGTCACTGTGAATCTGGAGCTTGTAGAGAAAAGCGGTCATTGATCTTATTGAAAAGGTTCTCTCACTTGAGGCGGGAGAACCTTTTCTAATGCTGTTCCGGAAGGATCTGTCTTGCGGCAGAGACCAGGGCTAATCCTCCGGCAAGGGCAAGCACCATCTCCAGGGTATCCATGCCATACTGCATGGCCATGGCGGAATCCTGCCGGACAATGGAAGCCATCATGTAGTAAAGGCTGCCGCCCGGGACCATGGGAATGATCGTTGTGATGTAGAAGATCGTGGAAGGTGCCTTGCATGCTTTGGCAAGGACCATGGCATAAACTGCCGCAAAGGCAGAGGAGACCAGTGCTGCGATGAACTTTGACATCCATGGCATTAACAGCAGGTACAGTCCCCATTCCAGAAACCCGCCAAGGGCACAGTATGGAACAAGCTTCCTTCGGACGCCGAAGACAAGGGCGAAGCCAAGAGAACCAAGGAAGGCAGTCAGAAGCTGTACGATCTTCATAGCAGACCTCCTATGGCAATGGCAGCCATATATCCCGCAGCCAGGGCAAATGCCCACATAAGGCTTTCAATCAACCGCATGGTTCCGGAGATCGTATCACCGACAAGAATGTCACGCACAGCATTGGTCAGGGCAATGCCGGGAATCAACAACATGATGTCGCCGATGATGATCTTGTCCGCATTGAGAAACGGCAGGAGGCGGCAGATCAGCACAATCAGAAGTCCGTTGAGGAATGCGGCATTGATGCTGAAGGCAACCTGATTGAGACGATGGCCAGCGGAAAAACGCTTCAGCTGCCAGATCATGCAGGCAAACAGGGCAGCCGCAGCACCATCCATCCATGTGCCCTTGAAGAACATGGCGAAGCTTCCTGCCGCAAGCATGGAGCCAAGAAGCCGCAGGACAGCGGAATCATCCTGCTTTTCAATGGCATCCAGTCTTGTCATGAATTCATCTGCTGAAAACGGACTGCTGCAGTATTCCCTGGACAGTTCATTCAGGGCTTCCAGCTTCTGAAAGTCCGTACCGGCAGTACTGGTGATTCTTCTTGTGGAGGTGATCTGCTCACCATCCGCAAACGTCAGGGTGATGACAATGGAAGCAGTGATTACATAGATATCGGAACGCACCGCAAGGGAGGCTTCCGCAATCCTTGAAAGTGTGTCTTCCGTCCGGTGTGTTTCACTTCCCGCATCCAATAGCATTTCACCCATGCGGCACATGGCATTGACCAGTGCAGCATGCTCATTGGTTCTGATATTGGTTTCAGCTGTCATAGACTTCAATGAGCCTGCTGAGCTCTCTCCATGTCACAGGGATGGCATAGCCATGGGCAGGGTCCTCCACCGGCAGCATCGCCCTTGCATCGCTGATCTCTGCAAAGTACTTCAGATCTTCAGTATACAGTGCCTTGTATGCACCTCTTGTATAATCGTCGCAATACAGGTACCAGCCGGTCTTGTCCAGTGCCTTCATGAGGAAGGGACCTTCCACCTGATGCCTGTCATAGACGGGGGAGGAGAACTGCGTGATGCTGTTCCAGGAGGAACCTGTGCCTTCAAACAGCTTGCTGTATTCCTCCATGGGCTCCCGTTCATCCTTCAGAAGGATCGTCCAGTCATGGCCGTTTTTCACGAATGTTCCGTCAATCACCGGATATCCCGCATCCAGCAGTTTTTCACACGGGGAGAAGGAAGACAGGTCACTGCTGGTGTTGAAGTACATCCCGCCGTCCTTCACACTGCTCCAGTAAATGACATAGCGGTCGATCGTTCTGTCATAGAAGGCTTCCGGTGCCCAGCTTTGTGCCTCAGACATCTTCAGGTCATCATGGCTTTCATTGACCTTGAGCAGACGCTCGTTTTCATAGGTGATCAGATCCTGGCTGTCAAAGACATAGATTTCCGGATTGTCATAGCCCTGTGTTGCCAGCAAGGCAAATGTGCCGTCCTTCTTCCGGACCAGGGAAGGATCCCGGAGACGCTTTGTGCCAAGGCTTGCCGCGAGTACCGGTTTTCCTTCATTGCACTTGAACCAGTACAGACTGTCATAGGTATAGCAGAGCTTCAGCTGTTCCTTGTCATCCCCGTCCGGTGAGAAGTAGCTCATGACATAGCCGACATAGGGATCCAGCAGGGTGAGATTGTCATAGGTGTATGTGCCATTGGCAGTCCTGGCTTCAAGGACAACATGTTCATATTCCCTGGCCTGATCATATTTATGAATGACGTTGTCTTCGATGAAGGCATTGCCTTCAAGAACACGCCAGTCTGCACCATAGGGAAGCACATCTCCGTCGTTAAGAAAGGAATCCAGGGTCTGGTTCAGCCATTCCTGTTCACCTGCATCATCGGATGGAAGGACAATGGCTTCCTTGCTGTGAAGGGCAGGTGTGCCGCATCCGTTCATCATCAGAGCGGAAGAGAACATCGAAAGCGACAGCAGGACGGCGGTTGTTTTTCTGAACATGTAAGCATCATAGCACATCCCTGCAGTTCCTGACGCTCTGTGGCGGGACATGAAAATGACTGAAAAATTTACAAATGCCTGTGTTGAGGCGTTCCACGCTGTTTCACGGCAGGGTAAAGCGGCAAAGTGAAAAGTAGTTAACATTTTCACCAGAAATTCCCGTCAATTTTCCGAGCATTTACCTTGTCAGTTTGTAAAAACATGGTTATGATTCGTTATGCAAATAAAAAAGTTGCACCCGCAACTAATTTATAGAAACAGAGAAAGGGAACAGGTCATGAACGTCATTAAGAGAAGCGGTGAAGAAGTTACATTTGATGCGGAGAAGATCCGCAGTGCCATAGAGAAGGCCAACGATGCTACACAGCCCGACAAGCGCATCGGCCAGGAAGAGATCAACAGGATTACCGAAGGGGTCGTGAAGGAATGCAGCAGCGTCAAGCGTTCCGTCGCCGTGGAAGAGATCCAGGATCTTGTTGAGAACGGCCTGATGTCCGACAAGGCATTCACGGTAGCTCATAACTACATCACATACCGCTATGAGCGTGCCCTGGTCCGCAAGGCCAACACAACGGATGAGAAGATCATGTCGCTGCTTGGAAGAACCAATGAGGAAGCAAAGCAGGAAAATGCAAACAAGAACCCGACGGTCAACTCAACACAGAGAGACTATATGGCAGGCGAGGTCTCCAAGGACATCACCAGAAGATTCCTACTTCCGCAGGACATCCTGGATGCCCATGAGCAGGGCATCATCCATTTCCATGATGCTGACTACTTTGCCCAGCCGATGTACAACTGCTGCCTGGTGAACCTCGAGGACATGCTGCAGAACGGCACGGTCATTTCCGGAACGAAGATTGAAAAACCGCATTCTTTCGCTACAGCCTGCAACATTGCCACGCAGATCATTGCCCAGGTTGCCTCCAACCAGTATGGCGGACAGACGATCACCCTGTCTCATCTGGCACCGTTTGTCGAGGTATCCAGACAGAAGCTCAGAAAGGCGGTTGCTGAAGAGTTTGCCCAGGCTGGCATTGATGTGGACAATGAGCACATCAACAAGGTTGCTGAGGAACGCGTACGCAAGGAGATCAAGACCGGCGTACAGACCATCCAGTATCAGATCATCACCCTGATGACAACCAATGGCCAGGCTCCGTTTGTGACAG
>OMUX01000246.1 GCA_900314345.1 uncultured Erysipelotrichaceae bacterium
TCTACAAGCTCTATCCGGGGAAGGAAGAGCTCATGATCGACAGCATCCGGATATTCTTCCGGCGGGCACATGAACAGAAAGCAAAGATCACAGAGAGCGATCTTCCGCTGGTCGATAAGATCAGCAAGGTGATCATTGCCATGCCTGCAGAATACCAGATGACAGACTTCCGCAAGGTACAGGGACTGGAAGAGAAGTATCCCAAAGCTGCCGAAGTCCTGCGGGAGGAACTTGAAAACAACTGGGAGCCTACGGAACGGCTTCTGGACCAGGGCATGAAGGAAGGTGTGCTGAGAAAGTTCAGCATTCCGGTCTTCCGGATCATGATGACCTCATCCATAGAATCATTCCTGCGGGAGGATACCTTGCAGAAGCTTGGCATCTCCTATCAGGATGCACTGAATCAGATGGCAGAAATGCTGATGAAAGGAATCATAGATGAAAAACATTGACAACAGCTGGGAATTCACACCGGAATGGAGCGGGGAATTCCTGAAGGGAGAGGGAACATCACAGCCGGTAAGACTTCCCCATACCGTTAAGGAACTTCCTCTGCATTACATCGATCCGAAGGACTATCAGATGGTCTGCGGCTACCGCAGGCATCTGGCATACGATCCCGCATGGGCCGGAAAAAAGGTATTCCTGCAGTTTGACGGGGCAGCGCATATTGCGGATGTCTATGTCAACGGCACACTGCTGGGCCATCATGGAAGCGGCTATACCGCATTCCGGATCGATGCCACAGATGCGCTCAGGGAAGGGGACAACCTGATTGCCGTGCGTCTTGATACCACGGAGAACCCTGCTGTTCCGCCGTTCGGATTTGTCATTGATTATCTGACCTATGGCGGCATCTACAGGGATGTCTGGGTGGATGTCAGGAATCCGGAATATATCGAGGATGCCTGGGTCTATACACCGGATCTGCATTCCGCAGTCCTGGAGCTCAAGGCTTCCATGAACGGCCTCAAGGCATTGCTTTCCATTCAGGATGAAAACGGAAAGGTCATTGCACGGAAGGAAGGCGATGCTTCGGAAAAGATCACGGTTCATGTTGAAAATACAGAATCATGGACACCCGAACATCCGAACCTTTACAAGGCAGTCATCACCCTGAAGAAAGGGGATGAGACCGTTGATGAAGTAACAAGGACCTTCGGCTTCCGCACGGTCAGTGTGGACAAGGACAATATTCTTCTCAACGGCAAGCCGGTCTTCCTGAGAGGTCTTAACCGTCATCAGTGCTGGCCTTACGTCGGCTACGCTGCACCAAAGCGTCTGCAGGTCGAGGATGCAAGAATCCTGAAGGAAGAGCTCGGTGTCAATGCTGTGCGTACTTCCCACTATCCGCAGTCGCATTACTTCCTTGATGCCTGCGACCGGATGGGACTGCTTGTCTTCACGGAGATCCCCGGCTGGCAGCACGTTTCCAAGGATAAGGACTGGCGTGATCAGTGTGTGAAGAATGTGGAAGAGATGGTCATCCAGTACCGCCAGCATCCTTCCATCATCCTCTGGGGTGTCAGGGTCAATGAATCCCAGGATGACGAAGAACTCTACACAAGAACCAATGCCATGGCACACAAGCTGGATCATACAAGACCGACCAGCGGTGTGCGGTACCTTGAAAAGAGCCAGCTGCTGGAAGATGTCTATGCATTCAATGACTTCTCTCATTCCGGAAACAATCCGGGATGCCGCAAGAAGGCGGATGTCACAAAGGACACCGACAAGCCGTTATTGATCTCCGAGGCAAACGGCCACATGTTCCCGACAAAGATGTACGACAATTCGGAGCGCCGCCAGGAACACGCTCTGCGCCATGCAAGGGTACTGGATGCGGCATTGTCAGAAGGACATCATGCAGGCTGCTTCCAGTGGTGCATGTTCGACTATGCAACACACCAGGACTTCGGAAGCGGCGACAGGGTCTGCTACCATGGCGTCATGGATATGTTCCGCAATCCAAAGCCGGCTGCAGCACTCTATGCAAGCCAGCAGGAAAATACACCGGTGCTGGAAGTGACATCCTCCATGGATATCGGAGACTATCCGGCCGGCATGATCGGCGATGTGGCATGCTTCAGCAATGCCGATACCGTCAAGCTCTACAAGAATGATGTCTATGTCAATGACTTCCACAGCACATCTGAGGGTCTCAAGCATGGTCCGATGATGATTGATGACACTGTCGGACATCTTCTGGAAAGCCAGGAAGGCATGGATGAAAAGGAAGCGAAGCTGATCCGTTCCTGCCTTCTGGACATGAAGAAGAACAACATCAACAAGCTTCCGGCATCCACCATGGCAAAGCTTGGCTATGCCATGATGAAGTATCACCTGAAGTTTGAGGACGGCTACCGTCTGTACCAGACATACATCGGAAACTGGGGCGGTGAGGCAACAAGGTGGCGCTTTGATGCAGTGAAGGACGGCAAGGTAGCAGCTTCTGTGACAAAGGCACCAAGTGCAAAGCTGCACCTGGATGTCAGAACCAGCGGCAATGAACTTCTGGAAGGCGATGTGTATGACATGACTGCCGTACGCATCCGGATCCTGGATGAATACAACAACCAGGCATTCTATTCCCAGGTACCGGTAAGATTCAGCGTGAGCGGTGCTCTGGAGCTTGTCGGTGATGATGTATGCACTGCCGAAGGCGGTGCCTGCGGTACCTATCTCAGAACCACAGGAGAGAAGGGCGAGGCAGTGCTGAAGATTGAAACAACCGTAACAGATCCGGTTGAGATCAGATTTGAAGTCAAGTGAGGAAAAGGAAGATGCAATTCACGAAAAAACAGACAGCTGCGTATGGTGCAGGCGCCGTCGGCAAGGACATGGTATATGCCCTCTCCAGCGGCTACGTTCTCTACTTCTATCAGGATATCCTGGGCATCAATGCCGGCTTTGTGGCGGCGGTGCTGCTTGGTGCGAGAATCTTCGATGCCCTGAATGATCCGTTCATGGGCATCCTTGTCGCAAAGACAAGATCCAGATGGGGAAAGTTCAGACCCTGGATCTTTTCCGGCACCGTGCTGAATGCACTGGTTCTGTATGCCATGTTTGCCGCACCTGCATCCTTGAGTGCAGGCGGTCTCAGGCTCTGGTTTGCGATCATCTACATTCTCTGGGGCGTCACCTATACGATGATGGACATTCCGTTCTGGTCCATCATTCCGGCTGTTACCAAGGATCCGGCAGACCGTGAGAACATCTCCGTTGTCGGAAGAACCTGCGCCGGAGTTGGAAATGCACTGATTACCGTCTTCTGCATGAAGGCTGTCCAGACACTGGGCGGAGGCATTTCACCGCAGGCAGAACGTGCCGGATTCGGACGCATTGCCTTGATCGTTGCCATCCTGTTCGTTGTCCTGGAATGGATCACAGTGCACTTCATCCGTGAAGAAACCAATACTGACAGCGAGAAGATGGAAACAACCAGTGTCAGGGAGATGTTCTCTTCCCTGTTCCACAATGACCAGGCCATGGTCGTCGTCATCTCCATCGTCCTGATCAATACTGCCCTCTACATCACCTCCAATCTGCTGATCTATTTCTTCAAGTACGATATCTCAGGCAACGGCTGGGCTGACAAGTATGCATTGTTCAACATGGTCGGCGGTGCCTCCCAGATCATCGGCATGATGGCTGTCTATCCGCTTCTGAGAAAGAAGCTTTCCAATGAGATGATCTTCCGCATGTGCCTGATCTCCGAAATGCTCGGCTATATCCTGATCCTGCTGGCATGCCTGACTGGTCTTTCCTCCAACATGATTGTCATCTGCATCTGCGGACTGTTCGTCTTCCTTGGAAACGGAATCCTGACCGTTCTTACCACGATCTATCTCTCCGCTGCAGTTGACTATGGCGAGCTCAAGACCGGCAGACGTGAAGAATCCGTCATCTTCAGCATGCAGACATTCGTCGTCAAGCTGGCCAGCGGTGTTGCGGTCTTCCTTGCCGGCATGGGTCTGACATGGATCGGCATGCAGGGCAGCAGCTCCACGGATGCGGCTGAGACCATCGTGCAGCAGAGTGCATCCACCATTACCGGTCTGCGTCTTCTCATGACGATCATTCCGGTCATCCTGCTTGTCTGTGCAATGATTGTCTTCAAGACAAAGTTCAAGATGAGCGATGCGGAGATTGAACGCATGAATGCTGAGCTCAAAGAGAAGCATGGAGAATAACATGAAGCTTGCCTGGAAGCTAGAAACAAACGATCAGGGCAAGGTCACCATCCAGAGCGGCGGACAGGAACTGAAAGCCGGTGAGAATCATCTCATCATTGAGAATGTCCATGGTATTGTGAATTCCGCATCTGCTTCAATGAAGGTGCCCATGGAGAATGCAAGGCTCTTCATGAATGGCTACCAGACCTGGACGTACTGCCCGGAATACAGCAAGGGTGACAAGATCAGAGGCCTGCAGGGTGTTCCTTCCTTCCTTGTCAGGAAGTATTCCTTTGACCGCTACGGCGACTATCACTTCATCAGATACCCGGACAGGAAGAACCTGTTCCACGGCTTCTCCTGGTGTACTTTCCGCAAGGGCACGCAGGCAAGGCTGTTTGCGAGCCTGGATGAACAGCCTGGATATACGATCTTCCGCTATGATGCGGAAACCGAGATGCTCACCATGGAGCGTGACTGTGCCGGTGTCAGAATTGACGGTGCGTTCCATCTTCTGGATCTCTTCTTCACGGAAGGAGAAGAGACAGCCTGCTATGATGCATGGTTCAAGGCAATGAACAAGCCGCAGCTTCAGAATCAGAAGCTGTATGGCTACAGCAGCTGGTACAACCGGTATCAGAACATTGATGAAAAGGGCATCCTGCAGGATCTGGATGGCTGTGCAAAGATTCTGGAACCGGGCGACCTGTTTCAGATCGATGATGGCTGGGAGCCCTTTGTCGGCGACTGGCTGAAGCCGGATCCAGTGAAGTTCCCCAACGGCATGAAGGCGGCAGCGGATGCCATCCATGCCAAGGGCTACAGGGCTGGAT
>OMUX01000059.1 GCA_900314345.1 uncultured Erysipelotrichaceae bacterium
TTGTGGATGAACCGGTTCTGATCACCTGAAACAGGATGACCAGGATCGGTTTTTCATAAGGATCATGGAATTGTCTGCCACGATAAGTGACATTGGTGGATAATTATGCCATGGAAAAAGATGACAGGAGATACCGGAACTATGTACGCATCCTGAAGGAGGAACTCATTCCTGCCATGGGATGCACGGAACCCATTGCGATTGCCTATGCGGCGGCCAAAGCAAGGGAAGTGTTAGGCACACTCCCGGACCATGTCTGGATCGGAGTCAGCCGCAATATCGTCAAGAATGTGAAGTCGGTGGTTGTGCCCAATACCGGAGGCATGAAGGGGATTGCCAGTGCTGCAGCGGCAGGCATTGTGGGAGGCGATGCAGACAAACGTCTGGAAGTAATCTCTGAGATGAGTGAAGAACAGGTTCATGAGATTCATGCGTTTGTGCAGAATGTGCCCGTTGAGACGGAAGCTGTGGACAACGGGTTTGTCTTTGACATCATTGTGAAGCTTCAGAAGGGTGATTCCTCCTCCATGGTCCGGATCACGCAGTACCATACCAACATAGTAGCCATTGAGAAAGACGGGAAGGTCATCTTTAATGCAGAGCCTGGTGAAAGCAAAAGCAATGAGGAAGTGGGTCTTGCGGACAAGAGCCTGCTCAATGTGAAGGACATCATTGAGTTTGCTGATACCTGTGACATTGAAGATATCAAGGAAGTCCTGGATCAGCAGATTGCATGCAATACTGCTATTGCAGAAGAAGGACTGAAGAACAGCTGGGGTGCCAATATCGGAAGCACGTGGCTGAAGGCTTATGAAAATGATGTGAAGGCAAGGGCGATCGCAAAGGCTGCGGCAGGATCTGACGCAAGAATGTCCGGGTGTGAGATGCCGGTTGTCATCAACAGCGGTTCGGGGAACCAGGGAATTACGGTCAGTGTTCCGGTCATTGAGTATGCAAAGGAACTTGGCTGTTCACAGGAACAGCTGTACCGGGCACTGGTTGTTTCCAACCTCATTGCCATTCATGAAAAGACCGGCATCGGAAGACTGTCTGCGTACTGCGGGGCAGTGAGTGCCGGGTGTGCTGCAGGTGCAGGCATCTGTTATCTCCATGGAGGTAAGTATGAAGATATCGCTCATACGGTGGTGAATTCCCTGGTCATTGTTTCGGGAATTATCTGCGATGGTGCTAAGCCAAGCTGTGCGGCAAAGATCGCTTCCTCTGTGCAGGCGGGAATCTTCGGCTATGAGATGTGGCTGAACGGACAGCAGTTCAGGTATGGAGACGGTATTGTGAACGACAGTGTTGAAACAACGATCCGCAATGTCGGAAGGCTTGGCCGGGAAGGCATGAAGAAGACAGACGAAGAGATCGTCGACATCATGTTAACGGAATGAAGTCCTGAAGTATCTTGCGGACTACTTCAGCCGCAGGACAGAACATGGCATCTGCGGCAGATACAATGCAGACCAGTTCGTTGTCCTTGCAAAATCAGATTCCATGCATTCCGGTGAATGGGCGGAAGCGATGCTGGAGGATATCACAGCACATGCCCCGGTTCCCAATCTCAGTGTGAAGCTTGGCTTATACAATGACATTGATGTTTCACTTCCCCTTAGTGAGATCTGTGATCGTGCAGTGCTTGCCGTCAAGAGCATCAAGCATGACTACAAGAGGCCTTATGCCTCCTATGACGGTGCTGTGAGCCAGCAGCTTTACAAGGCACAGATGCTGGAAGCAAGATTCCATTCTGCTTTGAAGAACAAGGAGTTTGTGGTCTGGTACCAGCCGAAGTTTGAACCGGTGCACAAAACACTGCTTGGAGCAGAGGCGCTGGTGCGGTGGAAACAGAAAGACGGAAGGATCATGCCGCCGGGAGAGTTCCTGCCGGTGTTTGAAAAGGACGGGCTCATCGGACAGCTGGATGCATATGTATTTGAAGAGGTATGCATCTTCCAGCAGTTCTGTCTTTCCGAAGGCATTCCTGTGCTCCCTGTATCCGTGAATCTTTCCCGCAGCAGCATCTTCGGCAAGGATATTGTGGAGCGGTATCAGAAGATTGCAGATCAATACAATGTGCCGGTTTCCTGTGTGCCGATTGAAATCACGGAGTCAGCCTTTATCCGCAGCAGTGAGGTGAAGCCGGTGGCAGATGCCTTTGTGAAGGCGGGCTTTGAGCTGCATATGGATGACTTCGGTTCAGGACGTTCTTCCCTGAATGGTTTGAATGTGCTTCCTTTCTCGGAAGTGAAGTTTGACAAGAGCCTCATAGACTATATCGGGGATGCGCAGGGTGACAAGGTGCTGAAGCATACCATGGCATTAATGGATGACCTGGGCTTGAGGACCATCGCGGAAGGTGTTGAGACAGAGGCACAGAAGGAATTTCTCATCCAGTGCGGTGTGGATGGCATCCATGGGTATCTCTTTGCAAAGCCGATGGAGGAAAGTGAATACCTGAAGCTTCTGCAGTAACAGAAACAGTACAGAAGGCATCTTCGCCGTTTGGTGAAGATGTTTTTCTTAACTTTTTTTATCTTTTTCCGGAGGAAACCTGTCTGAACAGGCAATAGAGAAGGTAAAGACAGGAGATCATGAATGAACAATACAGCTACAGCATTGAACAGTACCACCGTAACACTCTCAATCCGCAATGATGTCATCTTCAAGAAGGTCTTCAGCCAGAAGAAGATCATCC
>OMUX01000206.1 GCA_900314345.1 uncultured Erysipelotrichaceae bacterium
AGTGAACCCGGATGACAGGTCAGAATCCCACTACTTCAGTGGTGGGAGTGTCAAATCTGTGATGACACTGTTGTCCAGTGTCAGTGTGACCTTGACCGGATTACTTTCACCGGCAATGCCGGCAGCCTCTCCTTCAAAGGTGCCTGAAACACCTGAAGCGGATGATGATTCTGCCGGAGCGGCTGTTTCTGTCTTTGTGCCGCATCCTGGCAATAGTCCCAGGACCAGCGCGGCGGCGAACAGCCCGCATTGTGCTGCTTTCTTGTTCATATGATCTTTTCTCCCTTTGTATGTATCTTTATTATGATCACCTATCGAAAATAAGAACACTATTTTCAGGGTAAACCACAATCTTTTTTAGTGGAAGACCATTGCAGTGTGTCTGAACTGATGGTGTGAAACAGCAGGAAACTGACGGTTTACCGTAAACCTTGATTATGCTATGATCTATGGGCATATCCTGAAAGGAGTTTGTATCAAACATGCTTGATTCCATATTAATGGTTGTCTCAGCACTGATGATCATCATCACACTGCTGCAGAGTGGTAAATCAGATGGTATCTCCGGTGCCTTTACCGGAAACGGCGGTCTGAACCTGTTTGCCAATGTCAAGGAAAGAGGATCAGAAAAGGTGATCTCCTACATCACTATGGTCCTTGGCGTTGTATTCTTTGCGTTGGTGATTGCAATCAGTATCAAGGGATAACGGGAAGCAGCCTTAGGGCTGTTTTCTTTTGAATATGAGCAGGGTAGAATGGGCATATGGAAGAGAAAATCAGAGAAAAAGTTGTTGAGCTGCTGAACGGGACGAAGAAGAAAATGACACGCAAGGACATCATGAATGCCCTTGGAATTACAGGTTCTGCAGAGCAGATTGCTCTGGGCAAGGAACTGGATGCGATGGAAGCGGAAGCGTTGATCTTCCGTGAGAAGGACAATACGTATCAGACACGGGATCAGAAGGGTCTTGTGTCTGGCGTGATTCATATCAACAAGAAGGGTGTCGGCTATATCGACCGTGAAGGGGAAGGCCCTGTGGTGATATATGCAGACCGGTGTGGAAATGCGATGGACAAGGATACGGTCCTTGTGAAGCTGGACCGCTTCAAGCCGTTGTCTTCTCTGGATGAAGACTATGGCAAGGTCATCCACATCATCAAGCATGCTAAGACAAATATCATCGGTACCTATGAACAGACCGGAAGAGGTTACCGTTTCGTACCGGATGATGAAAAACTGATCGGCAGAAGGTTTGTCTTCCATACACCGCAGAATTTCCATCCTGTGGATGGACTGAAGGTGGAATACAGGATCACCTCCTATGAAGAACCGGTTGAGCTGGAGTTTGTGCAGACCATCGGACACAAGGATGATCCGGGTGTGGATATCCTTTCCATTCTTCTGGACTATGATATTGAACCGACATTCCCGGAGGATGTGCTCAAGCAGGCACAGGACATGCCGCAGACAGTCAGTGAAGAAGAACTGCAAGGCAGGGTGGATCTGAGAAATGAACCCACTGTAACCATCGACGGTGATGATTCCAAGGACTTTGATGATGCAGTATCCGTCAAGGAATATGAAGGCGGGTGGATTCTGAAGGTATCGATTGCGGATGTTGCCCACTATGTGAAGGAAGGCTCACCGCTTGACAAGGAAGCGTACAAGAGAGGATGCAGCACGTATGTTACGGACAGGGTCGTGCCGATGCTGCCGCACTTACTGTCCAACGGCATCTGCTCTTTGAATCCTCATTCCGTGCGTCTGACCAATACCTGTGAGATGAAGGTGGAGAAGGACGGCACCGTTACAAACTACAAGGTGTATTCCTCCGTCATCCAGTCCTTTGAACGCATGACATACCATAACGTGAACCTGATCCTGGACAAGGACAAGGAGATGTGTGAAAGGTATGCCCACATGGGGGATTTCTTCTATGTGCTGCGTGACTGTGCTGATGCCATCCGTGCAAGACGCGTAAGAAACGGTGCTGTAGATTTCAGCACAACAGAGTCTGTCATTGTCTGTGATGAAAAGGGACACCCGATTGACATTCATCCGGCACAGAGAGGTCATGCCGAGATGATGATTGAGGACTGCATGATTGCGGCCAACGTCTGTGTGGCAGACTACATGAACAAGAAGCAGCTGCCATGTGTCTACCGTATCCATGAAGATCCACAAGGCAAGCGTATCCGCGAATACCGCCAGTTTGCCTATCTTCTTGGACATCCTTTCTATACCGAAGGCAATCCTACGCCAAAGGATGTACAGCAGTACCTCAAGAGCATTGAGGATACGGAAGAATATCCGGTGCTTTCCATGCAGATGCTCAGATGCATGCAGAAGGCAAGATATGACAGTGCCTGTGTCGGACACTTCGGCCTGGGTGAACATGAATACCTGCACTTCACATCCCCGATCAGACGTTATCCGGACCTGATCGTACATCGCATGCTTGAAAGATATG
This sequence comes from uncultured Erysipelotrichaceae bacterium, assembly GCA_900314345.1. GTDB lineage: Bacteria > Bacillota_I > Bacilli_A > Erysipelotrichales > Erysipelotrichaceae > Bulleidia. Next base: position 2,472 of record OMUX01000206.1, read on the forward strand.
CATACACCGGAAACACAGAAGGCATGGAAGCTGATCGTTCGAAGATGGACGACTATGCAGAACAGTCCAGTGTGCGTGAGCGTGCAAGTGCTGATGCAGAGTTTGCCTGCGATGACATGAAGAAGGCAGAGTACATGGAAGACAAGGCCGGCATGGAGGCAGAAGGTCTGATCACCGGTGTGACAAGCTATGGCTTCTATGTACAGCTGGACAATACCGTGGAAGGCCTGGTTGCGATCCGTTCCCTGACCGATGATTTCTATGTCTTTGATGAACAGCGGATGTGTCTGAGAGGATCCCATACACACAAGATGTATCAGATCGGACAGAAGGTCAGGATCAAGGTACTGGGTGCCGCAAAGGATGCAGGCACGGTGGACTTCGGTGTAAGCACTGCAGGCAGGCAGCGTCCGGCAGACAGGAAGTACAATACACGTTCCCGCAGTGCAAAGAGAAGCGGGGAACGGGCAAGAGGAAACAACAGGAGCTATGACCGCGGCGGCTACCGTGACCGGAAGCAGAGCCGTGGCAGAAGAAACAGCAATGGCAGAAAAAAGTGGTGAAAAGAATGTTGCCGTCAACCGCAAGGCAAGGCATGACTACTTTCTGGAAGAAAGCTATGAAGCCGGCATTGCACTGACAGGCAATGAAATCAAATCCGTAAGAGAAGGCAGGGTGCAGTTCAAGGATGCCTACATCTCCATTTACAAGGGAGAGGCATGGATCAAGGGCATGCATATCAGTGCCTACAAGTACGGTTCCATTTTCAATGTGGATGAGACAAGGGACAGGAAGCTGCTGCTGCACAAATACGAAATCAGCAAGCTTTACGATAAGGTACGCCTGAAGGGGTATACCCTTGTTCCTGTACGTATGTATCTCAAGAACGGCAGAGCCAAGATGGAGATTGCCCTTGCCAAAGGCAAGGATCTGTATGACAAGCGTCAGACAGAGAAGATGCGTGATGCAAAGCGTGAGATGGAGAAGGCACTGAAGTTCCATAAGTGATGACCAAAGACAGGAAACATTTGATCATTGGTCAGTTCTGGTGTATATTACGTACGCACCAACCGGTGCATCACATGGGGCTGTCTTGGTTTCGACAGGTTTATGTTTGATCCGTGCTGCAGTGGAGCGGTGACCATATCACCAAAT
>OMUX01000345.1 GCA_900314345.1 uncultured Erysipelotrichaceae bacterium
AAAAAAGATTATTTTCTGCACATCACACGATAGTTATGTCTTTGACTCTTATGATTGTAAAACCGCAAGTTGAGCGCGGCACGAACCGCACATTCTTATAACCGGCAATTTTGCTCGCACTGCAGATTGCGGGAAGCGGACGCAGACTTCCAGCAGTGCTGCGGCAGATAATTGAAGGCATAATTTCTGATACCAATACAGCCAGGAGTTCAATGACAAGTTCTCCTGGCTGTATTGTTTACTGCGTTTTCTTTCTGCGGCGGTACTTATGTCCGATGCTTTCTGCCGGCGGGCTGCAGTGCTTGAAAACGTTCAGGTCCACCATCAGATAGATATTACCAAGAAGATCGTGCTCTATATAGATTCCATACGGAATCAAAGCTTCTGAGACCCTGGTGGTATCTGTCTCTGCATCTATTCTGTACATATGATTTTCTTCCTCAGAATGATCTGTTCTGTTCTGCAGCCATGATGACGTCTGCTGTGATCGACTTCAGTTCCTGCTGGGCACCGATTGTCAGAGCGTCTGTCATCAGGTTGTCTATAAGCCTTGGGTTGCCATGCGAGAATCCTGTTACCGAATTGATCGCAGCCGGATCAATCATGCTTTCCGTACCGCCTGCCTGCTTCAGCTTGAAGAGAATATAATCCTTTACTTCACTGTCCTGCAGGCCTTTGAATTCATAATGTACAGTTACCCGCTGCCTCAGGGCCATGTGCACCGGCTTGCTTAATGTGATCTTCAGCAGCGGTTCTCCGCAGAGGATCAGTGTGAAGTAGTTCTGTGTATCGTAGTTGAAGTTCATCAACATCTTCAGATCATTGAGAATGCCTGTATTGAGATACTGAGCTTCATCCAGGATCAGAATCATGGTCTGCTTCTTCTCTGTGTACATATACTGGATCTGATCTTTGATCTCCCTGACCCGCCTTGTCTTGCCAACGACATCAGTCAGTCCGAAGCTGTCGCACAGCTGACGGTAGAACTCCGGCACAGTAACTGTAGAGAAACAGATGTACTGCGCATGGTAGAGGTTTGGATTCAGTTCATCAGTGAATGCTTTCAGGGAAAGAGACTTGCCCATACCTGATTCAGCTGTGATCACTCCGATCCCGCGGACTGTCTTCAGGACGTTCAGCCGTGCTTCCGCCTGCCTGAAGTCTTCCGATTCAAAATAACGGCCGTGGCAGTTGAAATTCTTGTCAAAAGGATTGCCGGTAAGACCGTAATACTCCGGTCCGTTCATTTACCATCGCTTCCCATCTTTGCATAATCGAGTCCCATCGGAGGGTTGTTTCTCTTCGTATGTGCATTTTCAACCTTATTGGTCCTGCGGATCGGATACTTCTTGTCATCGTAAAGAATGTAGGCGGTAGACATGTCAGAAGGCATATACCTGATCTCAACCTTCTGCCGGATGAACTCCATTGGTACATCATAAGAGACATTATCAATCGTAATGGTTGAGTCCAGTCTTACCGTGCGGCTGATGCGGTTCAGGAAGCAGGCATCGAGCCATTCTGAAGACTTCGGCTTTCTCTTCACCTGGTCAATCGTCTTCTGATAACGCTCAAATGGAGTGCAGCCGATGCCGGTGTGCTTTGTAGTGTTATAGCTTCTGACATATTCACGGTAAATGTCATTAAACTGTGCCAAAGAATGAATCTGAGATGGATCAAGCTGGTTGATCAGTCGGGAATCCAATGTCCTCCATGCCCGCTCACGCTTTGCCTTGGCGGCTGCGTCCCTGGGCTTGTTGTGAATCAGCTGAATGCCAAGCTCACCGCAGATCAGGGAAAGCTGTTCATTGGCATACGGGCCGCCATTGTCCACCATCAGCTTGTCCGGAATTGTTCCGTAGGCAGCGATGGAGTCCTTCAGCACTTTCTGGAAGTTGACGGCATTGTCTTCGTAGAAAAGTTCGCTCTTCAGTTCCATCCTGGAGTAGTCATCCAGGATTCCGACGCAGTATACCGTCCTTGTTTTCCCGTCTTCCGTAATCGCCGGAAGATATTTCGTATCTGCCTGCCAGAGTTTGCCGAAGGCGTCTTCTTCAAATGCTTTCCTGTCTTTGATGTTAGGTATACAGGCGCCTTTCAGATCGTGATGGCGGATGAAGCGCTGCACGGAATCTACACTGGTCTTTTCCTCGAGATATCCTTCCTTGTGCAGTTGATTCCAGATCTGTGTTGCATTCATCCTTGGAAACATCTGTTTCAGTGTGTAGATTCTTTCAATTGCCTCATCAGACAGGGCACGTGAGGTGCCGCAGTCTGATCTCCCTCTTGGTATGAGAGCGTCAAACCCGAATCTCTTGTATTCCGATGTCCATTTCTCAAGTGTCTTGTAGGAGAGCTTTACGGTTTTGCCGTCCGGCAGTGTCAGCTTCTCTGCGGTTACCCGTTTGTAATAGGCTGCAGCACTGACTTCGATGTAGGTTCCCTGAAGAACAGGGGCGATGAGTCCGAACTTAAACTCAGCCACTTTCATGGCCTTTGCCAGTTCCGGATTTGTATTTGGATCATTATTCATATGTCCACCTCCATGATGGACTATAGGTTCCACCTGATGAGGAGTGAATTAACATGGCGTGTAATTTGCCCCGGCCGGGGCAAGGCATGAAAGGATGGCTAAGCGTACTGCTGGTTATCTGCGTTCCTGTGGTGCTGAAGGAAGGACAGGCGGCTCGGGGTCAGTTCCCGGAACTCTTTGAACAGATGCTTTTCAGGATCTTCATCGGTAATCAGCGATTTCAGGAATTCAACCGCTGTCGTTTCAACGGACTTCATATATCCAAGCCACAATGCCTTATGCTTTTCGAACTGTTCCTTCCATCGGTACAGTGTTGGCGGTGTGATCTCATATCGCTCACAGATCTGTTCCACAGTCCTGTCTTTCGTGTACAGGTCCAGCAGAGCGCGGAGTACCAGAGGCAGACTGTACCTGCCATAGGGAATTACCAGCGATATGAGATATGCATGCGTCGATCCGCAGGACGGACAGATGAACCGCAGGGTCTCCAGAACGTAATCTTCGATCTTCCCGTTGCAGTAGTCTGTGATCTTGCGCTCATATCTCTCCAGTTTCTTCATTCCCGAGGCTCCGCATTTCCGGCAGTAATTATCTTTGGAGGAAAGAAAGGCATCGAGCATGATGTTGGTGAGCTGCTGAACATTAAGATCCAGTTTTTCAATCTTGATCAGCAGTGTGAACACTCGTATCATACAGGCGTAACCTCCTTTCAAACTCCGACGAACGGGTGAATGAAAAGGAAGATTACTTGGGTAGAGGATTCTGCTTCGGTCGCCAAACTTTCGGCAGGATTCTCTCTTTTCTTTTTCACTTACCCAGGGACAATCATAGCGCTGCAGATGAAAAAGTGCCGTATTGCGCGGCACAATCTTACCAATATATGTTCTCAGACACTGCTTTCATTCTGCGGCGTATTTGCCGGAGGCGGTATTGTCAGTTTGCTGGATTACACAGGTCTTCGATCAGTTCATTCATATCCATAAATTTCCATGAATGGCACCCTGTCTTGTACCAAAGAAAAAATATTTTTTCAGATTTTCTGTGACCATTTCCTGTTCCTTCCTGTGTATAGGGGTGTAAGGAGAAAAGAAAGAACATGAAGAACACAGTATATACACGCAATATGATCGCAGCAGCACTTGCAGGCATGATGGTCCTGACAGGATGCGGCTCAGCTTCCGCAGCGCAGAAGGAGACAGCTGTCCCAAGTGCAGACCCTTCTGCAGAAACAACAGAGAACACTAAAGGTGCCTGGGAGGTCAACAACAAACTCCTTTCTCTGGACAAGAATCCCGAAGCCAAGGCAGCCTTCGAAAGGGCAATTGAAGGTCTGGATGGCTACAGCTATGAAGCAATTGCACTGCTTGGCACGCAGGTTGTCGCAGGAACCAACTACAGCATCCTTGTCAGAGGCACAGCCGTTACACCGGATGCCAAGCCTGTCTACCAGATCATCACTGTTTATGAGGATGTCACAGGCAAGGCTGAAATCACCGACACCAAGGATCTGACAGAAGCTTCTGAGGAAGGCACAACAGGTGCTCTTGAAGTGAATGATGGTGAATATGATCTCAACAAGAACACTGACGTACAGGCAGTATTTGACAAGGCACTTGCTGATCTTGTCGGTGACAGCTATGAACCGGTCGCATACACCGGCAGCCAGGTTGTCGCAGGAACAACATACTATGCCATTTACCGCTGCGTACCGGCAGTACAGGATCCGAAGGATTCATTCGTCCTGATCACTGCAACAGAATCCCCTGATGGAACTGTTGAACTCGGTGACATTACAACCATCTTCCCTGCAGATGATGCCATGGCAGACGCTGACAACAGCGGCGAGCAGATTGCTGCACCGTTCCATACCGTTGACACCCTGGAAGATGCAGAAAAGGAAACGGGCATTGAGCTCCTTGTTCCGGAAAGCATCAATGGTTCCACAGCAGTGGAATACCAGGTCTATGACGAAGGCATGCTGGAAGTCCTGTATGAAGATGCAGATGGAAACATCATTGCAAGAGTCCGCAAGATCAGCGGCCAGCAGGACAATCTCTCCGGCGACTACAATGAATACAGTGTCGCAAAGGATGTAACAAGCGGAGATATCACCGTCAGTGTCAGAGGCGGCAATGACAAACTGTATGTTGCAGAGTGGAATGCCAATGATGCTTCTTATGCATTGAGTGTTGAAGACGGCATGGAAGAATCCGCACTGCTTGAAACAGTATCCAGCATTCAGTGAGCCTCCCCTTCGGGCATCCGGGAAACCGGGTGCTTTTTTCATTCCATTCTGCAGAAAAGTTGCTACAGTATATCCAAAGAAAAGAGGATGAAGCCATGATTAAGATCTACGGTATGCCTTCCTGCCCTGACTGCTCCTATGTTCATGATCAGATCGTCGGCAGAGAAGATGAATTCGACTACATCGACATCGGTTCCCATGTCAAGAAGATGAAGGAGTTCACAAGACTCAGAGATACAAACCCCGTCTTTGACACATGCAAGGCTTCGGGTGGCATCGGTATTCCTGCCTTCGTCTTCGAAGACGGAACAGTTTCCCTGGATCCAGAAGATGCAGGACTCAAGGCAAACCCTGGTGTCAGCGCATGCTCCATTGAGGATCACAAAGCCGGAAGGAAAGGCTGCTGAGAAACTGTTTTCAAACAGAAAAGAACATCTTCCTGATTTCCTTCACGAGAATCACAGAGGATGTTCTTTTGTTGTTATTGTTTCTCAGTTCAGTTCAGAAGACACAGTATCTGCCGCAACTCTTCCCTGCACCAGGGAAATCGTATTGGTACCAATGCCATTCAGCATGATATGTGTGCATTCGCCTGCCGCATAGAGACCCGGAATTACCTCGTTATCAGCTGTCAGCACATGCTGGTCAAGGTCTGTGCGGATGCCACCGTAGTTCATATGTCTGCAAGGAGCGACCTTTGCCACATAGAACGGTCCGTTCAGATCATACTTGTTTCCGGAAGCCACTGCAATGTTTCCAAAATCCTTGTCTTCCCCGCCGTCCACATAGGAATTGTATGTTTCCAGTGTTTCCTTCAGACCTGATGCATCAATGCCGAACTTCTCAGCTGTTTCATCCACAGAAGCACATTCTGTGTACATGACTTCTTTGTTTGAGCTGTAGTCATGTGCCGGCACGCATACAGCATCCAGCATGTCCTTGCTCAGGATGATGTATGTTTCCTCATTATCCTGAGCACGCATTGCATCTACGGTATCCTTGAGATAATACGCAGTCTCATTGATGAATCTCCTGCCTGCATTATTAACGATGACCATGCCGTTCATGAGATAAGGATACGTGATGTTTCTGGGAACGCCATTGTAGATGACATTGATGCCATAGTAAT
>OMUX01000094.1 GCA_900314345.1 uncultured Erysipelotrichaceae bacterium
ATGTCCCGTTCTGCAGTACAAGCAATGCTCTGTCATGCGTGTGCAGTTCCTTGTACAGGGTTTCAAGATTCCATACGGAAGAAAGAATGTTGTTCTGTTCATTGCGGGCATAGATATCCCAGCTTGCATAGGCAGGATCACTACGGTGATCTTCAAACTGATATGTTTCCTTCCAATGCTTAAAAAGCCATGTTGTCACAAGGTCAGCACCGCTCTTGTTCAGGTGGCTGGCATCCGGCTGAAAACTGGACGGATCAATCCCTGTTTCGCTGTCAAGCCGGTTCAGATCAACAAATTCCACATCATATTCCCTTGCAATCGCTGCTACAGCATTGCAGTAAGGTTCCAGTGTCTGTCTGTCACTGGTCGGTGTCAGCACCAGCATCAGCGGTATGTCTTCCGTTTTGCAGAGTTCAATGATCTTCCGCAGATAAGTTTCCTGCTTTGCGGAAAGAGGTGTCACATCCTCTGTGGGCGTAAAGGAAAGATCTGCAGTCCACCACGTACCATAGGCCATCAGTTCCCCTTTGTTGTTGATGAGGCCTTCCGACCAGGGATAATGCCGGAAATCATCAGCTGTCAGTTCCTTCCAGCGTTCATGCCAGTATGGAAGTCCCAGGATCATATCGATATGATCTTCCTTCGGGCTGCTTGCCTGGATTGCCTGAATCTTGTTCAAACCCATGCGCATGCCCTGGGTATTGGTGATCTGACGTGCTTCATCTTCATACTCATCCTGATCCAGCATGCCGAAGACATCCATCAGCACCAGCTGCGGCTTCTGTGTCTTCAAAGCTTCCTTCAGGAAATAGTATGTATTCCATGCCGGCTGTCTGGATCCCCACAGGGTATAGGCAGAAATGCCGTAATCACTCCAGAGCATCTCTGTATCCACATTGGTTGCCGCATGGGAAGAACCCATGATCAGAAGGTCAACGGTATTTTCCTTCTGTGCATAGTAATCCTGCATGCTGGTGATTCCATCATCCCGCTTCATGATCAGTGCTCCGGACACATAAAACAGCATGCCCGTCATCAGGCACAGCAGTACAAGCACTGATATTGTTCTCTTCAGTATCTTATGCATGATCAGAACCCCGCATAGATATAATTGGCAGCGCTGTAGGAAGGACCATAGATTCCGAATACCACAATCACAAGCACCATCGCCAGAAATACTGCATATCTTGTAACAATATTCATCCTTGCAAGCGAAACGGCATGGAATCCACGTTCCCGCAATACAGAGACAACAATGAGAATTGCAATGGAAACAAGCGCCACCATGAAATCCTGACGGTCCAGTCCCAGTTCAAAGAGACTGCCGTCAAACAGTGTCCATGGATTCCATGCTGCGCACTTCCTGAGATACCCAAGGGCATAGCCGACCGAAGGAGCCCGGAAAAATACCCATGCAATGGTCACAAGCATAAAGGTAAACAGCAACTGTAAAAGCTTCCATCCCGCATCATTCCGGTTGATGCCAAGCGCTGCAGCAGCCTTTTCCCTGAATCCGGCAGTCATAGCACCGATGACCTCATACATGCCATGCAGCAAACCCCAGACAATAAAGGAGAAACCTGCACCATGCCAGATGCCGGATATAAGGAAGACGATCAGAATATTGATATATTTCCGTGCTGTTCCCTTACGGTTGCCGCCAAGCGGAATATACACATAGTCACGCAGCCATGTACTCAATGAGATATGCCATCTGCTCCAGAAAGCATGGATGGATGTTGCAAAGTAAGGCTGGTGAAAATTCTCCTTGAGCGGAAAGCCAAATAGTCCAGCTACTGCGATTGCCATATAGCTGTAACCGGAAAAGTCAGCATACAGCTGTACGGAATATGCGCAGGCTGTCAAGATCAGAGGAACACCGGCAAAGTACTGATAATAGTCAAATACAGAATCCACCAGAATCCCCACCCTGTCTGCAATCACCATCTTCAGGAATGCACCCCAGAGAAACCTGTAGACGCATGCCCGGAAATTATCCCAGGATAATGTTCTTTCTGCATGCAGTTTCGGAAGGAATTCCTTTGCCCTCTGAATTGGTCCCGAGACAATCGTCGGGAAAAAGGAGATGAATACAGCAAGGGCAATAAAATTCTTCTCAGCCTCCATTTCTTTCTTCATGACTGCATAGAGATATGTATATGCCTGGAAGATATAGAAGGACAAACCCACAGGAAGAATCAGTCCCCAGCAATGATCATTAGAACGGCTGACTATGGAAACAATGAAATCCGCATATTTAAAAATAACCAGGATCAGGACGATGCAAGCCATGGAAATAACTGCTGCCTTCTTGTGCCCTTTCTCTGAAGGACTTCTATCCGAAATAATTGCACCAGCATATGCGATCACAATGACTGCTGTCAGAAACAGCAGATACCGTGGATCAAACATGACTAGAACACGAAAGAAGCCGCAAGCAATACAACATTCTGCATCCTTAACGAACGATGCAGAAGCCAGTAAATGATCAATACAGCAGGGAGAAAACAACCAAAGAACAGTACATTTGTAAAACTCATCCGGATCGTTTTCCCCTTTCAGCTGGAACGATTATACCATGTGGCAATACTGGATGATGGTGCAGAAACGTTCCGAATCACTTGACTCCATTCGGGACGTAGAACATCACCATCCTAGTTGTTGAGAATTTGCTGATGCCCTGTACGGCGTCAGCCTTGTGTGACAAACACTGTTTCTATCGGAATTAATTCAGGATTATAATCATCACCCTCGTAAGTGTCTGAGAGTTCAAAGCCTATGCCAGAAATCCCCTTAAAATAATAGCAATCCAGATTTTCATACCATTCACAGCCCGTCACTTTTTTCAGTTCAGAGAGTGTACTTCCGATTACTTGTACTCCTTTGAATTTGCCTTGATATCCGTTGTATGCCAGGATCTGTTCTATTGTTCCATTGCTACGGCTGAACCAAACCATGATTTCCTTTCCTACAACAATCAAGCTTTCCTTTTCCCTTTTTATTGTGTAATCACCGATATGTTCTAAAACGTCCCTCTTTTGCATAGCAAAGCTAATATTTCCTATAGATTTTCCAGGTATTATTTCCGTCATATCTACTTTCCTTTCCTTAAATAGTTCAAATGGATAAGGCCTATATACTGATTGCCTTCATAAAAATCTATAATTTGTCCTGTATCAGCACTTATGATTACTGTTTTTCCATCATAAGTAATTGCCCTTTGCGTTTGACCATGAAGCATGCCTTGTCCACCCCAAACGCCTTCCACAATCGTTGCATCCGGGTTATTCTGATTTTCAATGGCAAAATTTCTTGCAGCCTCTTCATAGCTTTTCTTATCTTCAAATCCCATATCACGTCCATGTTTATTGAAATGTCCGCCTAATTTATACATTTTCTTGTCTGATATTTGGATTGGCTCCTTTTGGCTGTTTGAAGCATCCTGAGACGCAGCTTCCAGTCCGCTTTGCTCAATAGAAGCCTGCGCGTCTATTCCAACTCCTTCGGCTACACCTGTATAGGAAGTATCAGACATTTCAATTCACCTCATGAAGATGTCTATTACGGGTCTTGAGAATATTATCGGGAATAACAACACGAACGCCATTTTCTTCAGCATATTTCAGTAATTTCTTTGCATCTTTTCCCGTTCCAGAAGCATCATAGACAATTATTTTGTCTAGCCATTTCAAATTATCGACAGCAATTTGTACAGCAGTTTCCAACAACTGCCGGTCCTTCTTATTTCTCAGTTTGCACTTGGTACTAACTGCTATTGTCCTCGTTTGTTCTAATCCATCAAGCATATAGGGGAAATCACGTTCGCTGCCGTATTTTAGCAA
>OMUX01000209.1 GCA_900314345.1 uncultured Erysipelotrichaceae bacterium
ATCCGTGAGAATTCCGAAGGGGAATACAGCGGACAGGGTGCCTGGCTGTACAAGGATCAGCCCAATGAAGTAGTGATCCAGGACAGCGTGTTCTCAAGGAAGGGAACCGAGCGTGTCATCCGGTATGCCTACGAGCTTGCAAGGAAACAGCACAAGACACTGACGAGTATTTCCAAGGGCAATGCCCTGAATTATTCCATGGTGTTCTGGGATCAGATCTTCAAGGAAGTCGGAAAGGAATACCCGGATGTGGAAACGCGCTCCCTGCTGGTGGATGCGGCAAGCATGTTCATGGTCAAGGATCCGAAGCGTCTCCAGATCGTTGTAACATCCAATCTTTTCGGGGATATCCTGACGGATCTTGGTGCGGCGATTTCCGGAGGTATGGGTCTTGCGGCAGGTGCCAACATCAACCCGGAGAAGAAGTATCCTTCGATGTTTGAACCGATTCATGGCTCAGCACCGGATATTGCCGGAAAGGGCATTGCCAATCCGCTGGCATCCATCTGGACAGGTGCACAGATGCTTACCTTCCTTGGATATCCGGAATGGGAGGATTCCATCGTGAAGGCAATTGAAGAACTGTTGAAGAATCACAGGGAATCCCTGACTGTGGATCAGGGTGGAAATGCCTCCACATCACAGTGCGGGGATGCTTTGATCCAGGTGCTCAGAGAGATGCACTGAGCTGTCTTTGTGGCGGAAACCGGAGTTGTGCTAAAATTCTGATCAAGAGGTAGATCATGGCAGACAATGAACTGAATATGGTGAATTCCGGCCTTGAGAGTCTGAAGGCCGAACTCCTGAAGAAGAACAGCGCCGGCGAAGAGATCAACCAGGGTGATCTTCTGGAAAAGGCACAGAAGCTTGGCCTGAGTGAAGATGAACAGGACGAGCTTTTCAACTGGTGTGCTGATCATGACATCCTTGTCGGCATGTCTGCCGAAGAGGATGAGGAAAGTGCTGAAGAAGCAGAGGATGAAGAAGAGGAATCCGGAGAGGATGAGTCTGAAGCCGAAACCGTAGAAGAAGGCGGAGATGAGGAGGAAGACAAGGCGGATCCTTATATTGAAGAGAGCCGCAGACCGCATGCCTCTGATTCCGTCAGGATTTATCTGCAGGAGATCGGCAATGTACCGCTTCTGACTGCGGAAGAAGAACGCGAGGTCGCAAAGAAAGCAAAGGAAGGCAATGAGGATGCCAGACAGAAGCTGATTTCCAGCAATCTGCGACTGGTTGTTTCCATTGCCAAGAAATATGCAAAAAGAGGCCTTTCCTTCCAGGATCTGATCCAGGAAGGAAACATCGGTCTGATGCGTGCCGTGGACAAATTTGACTATGAAAAGGGATTCCGCTTTTCCACATATGCAACATGGTGGATCCAGCAGTCCATGATCCGTGCCATTGCGGATCAGTCCAGGGATATCCGTCTGCCGGTGCACATGGGGGAACAGATCAACCGTGTCAAGCGTGTGGAAAAACAGCTTATGCAGGAGCTTGGCAGGGAGCCTACGTTTGAGGAGATTGCCGCAAAGATCGACGGCATGACAGCACAGCGTGTGGAGGAGATCATGAAGATCGCCCAGGAACCGGTATCGCTGGAAACACCTGCCGGGGAAGAGGAGAACTCCACGCTGTCTGATTTCATTGAAGACAAGACGACCGTCAATCCACAGGACTATGCCAACAGTTCCGTGCTCAAGCAGGAAGTGGAGAAGATGCTGGATTCCCTGGGCAATGAGCGGGAGAAGAAGATCCTGCGCATGCGCTTCGGACTGGATGATGGTATTCCCCGCACACTGGAGGAAGTCGGCAAGGAATGCGGTGTCACAAGGGAAAGAATCCGCCAGATTGAAAACAAGGCAATCAGGAAGCTGAACCGGAACTATGCAAACAAGCAGGAGATCCGGGACCTGAAGGGTTAAGAATACAAGGAGAACGACAATGATCAATACGGAAGCCATGCGTGCACGGCTTGCTTTGATAGACAGTCAGTACAAGGAAATCAATGAGCAGCTGACACAGGAGTCGGTGCTTTCCGATCCCCGTGAAGTAACGCGGCTTTCCAAGGAATCCGCAAGGCTGGAAGGGACGGTTGAGGCATACCGGAAACTCCAGATTCTTGATGAAAGAATTGCCCAGGCAAAGGAGATGCTTGCAGAAGAGGATGATGAGCTGCGGGAGATGGCGGAGGCAGAGCTTTCGGAATGCCTTCCTGCCCGTGATCAGCTTTTCGAGCATGTACAGCACCTGCTCATTCCGCAGGATCCGGATGATGACCACAATGTCATCATGGAGATCCGCGGCGGTGCCGGGGGAGATGAGGGCAATATCTTTGCCGGAGATCTTTACCGGATGTATACAAGATATGCGGAAAGCAAGGGCTGGAAGACAGAGGTCATGGAAGCTTCGGATTCCGAGGCCGGCGGCTTCAGCCAGATCATCTTTGAAATCAAAGGAAAGAACGTATACAAGGCACTGAAGTATGAATCCGGTGCGCATCGTGTACAGCGTGTTCCTAAAACGGAATCACAGGGACGCATTCAGACCAGTACGGCAACCGTGCTGGCACAGCCGGAGGCTGAGGATGCGGATATCGTCATTGATCCCAAGGATCTGACGATTGAGACACATCGTGCAAGCGGTGCAGGCGGCCAGCATATCAACAAGACCGACTCCGCGGTGCGTATCGTGCATGTGCCGACCGGCATCAGTGTGAACTGCCAGGAAGGCAGAAGCCAGATTGAAAACCGTGAGACAGCCATGCGTCTGATCAAGTCGCGTGTGTATGAAGAACTCAGGCGGCAGAGAGAAGAAGCGGAAGGAAAGGTCAGACGTGCCAAGATCGGAACAGGCGACCGTTCGGAGAAGATCCGCACGTACAACTATCCGCAGAACCGTGTGACAGATCATCGCATCGGTTTTACCATCACCCAGCTGGACCGTGTCATGGAAGGGAAGCTGGATGATATCATCAATGCCCTGCAGGCAGATGATGAAAAGAGGAAACTGGAGAATCTGGAATGACTGTTTTTTCCAAGGCTGTAAGAAAATACGAGAAGCTCTGCCGGCAGAAGGATATTCCGGAAGAGACGGTCATGGCTTATCTTGTGGAGCTCAGCCAGCAGGAACGCTGTGATCTTTATCTGCATTATGAAGAAGAGATGCCTGAGGAACTGGAAAAGAAGTTTGATGCGGGCATGGCAAGGATCCTCAATGATGAACCGATGGATCATGTGGTGGGCTACAGCTGGTTCTATGGCTACAAGATGATCGTGAACGAGGATGTCCTGATTCCAAGACCTGAAACGGAAGAGCTGTGTGCACATATTCTTTCCAGGATGGACCGGATCTTCCCGGACCAGGATGTGATTGAGACCGTGGATGTGGGCACCGGCAGCGGCGCAATAGCCATTACCATTGCTAAAGAAGAGCCTCGGGTGCACATGCGGGCGACGGATATCTCTGAAGCTGCGCTTGTGACGGCAAGGAAGAATGCAGAACTGAATGAAGCAGATGTTTCCTTTACAGCAGGGGACATGCTCAAGCCTTTGATCGAAGATGGTGTGAAGCTGGATGTTCTCATCAGCAACCCTCCGTATATTCCTGCACATGAGAAGATGGAGAAGTCCGTGGTGGACTTTGAACCCCATGTGGCATTGTTCGGCGGAGAGGACGGGCTGAAGTTCTACCGTGAGATCTTTGAAGACTGCCGCAAGGTTCTGAAGGAACGCTCCTTCATGGCCTTTGAGATGGGCTGGGATCAGAGGGAGAGGATGAGTGCCCTTGTGCATGAAATCCTTCCGGAGGCACAGTTTGAGATTCTCAAGGACATCAACGGCAAGGACCGGATGCTGTTTGTGTACTTTAATTGTGCAGATGCGGTAAAACAATAAGGGAGCTTTTCACCACAGGGTGAAAGAGACTGGATATGGAAGAAGAAAACCTGCAGGAAACAACGGTGCTTCAGGTACAGGAAGAACCGGAACATAAAAAGAAGCACAAGCATAAGAAAAAGGAGAAGAAGCTCACCAAGGGCGGGGTGATCTTCTTCCGCATTGTGCTTGTGGCTGCTTTGGCGGTAGCCGGATACAGCGGCTGGAATATCTACAGCGGACTTAAGGCATACCGGGAAAGCGTTGCCGTGTATGACAATCTTGCAAAGCAGGTTCATGCGCAGCGGGCTGAGGCTGCGGCGGAGACCGTGGAATCCGTTCCCTATACCGTTGATTTTGCCGAGCTGGAGAAGATCAACCCGGATGTGGTCGGATGGCTGCGTCTGGAGGATACGGTCATTGACTATCCTGTCGTGCAGTGTGAGGACAATGACTACTACCTGACACATCTGTTTGACGGGACGGTGAACTCTTCCGGAACAATCTTCGTGGACTGCCGGAATTCACCTGGCTTCACAGACCGTAACACGGCATTCTATGCACACCATATGCGCAATGGTTCCATGTTTGCGGAGATTGAGAAGTATGAAACACAGGAATATGCCGATGCACATCCGAAATTCCGCTTTGAGACACCGGATGCCATCTATGACATCATTCCCTTTGCGGGTCTTGAGACAAACAGCTATACGGACTACATCAAGCTGGAGTTTGACGATGATGCGGATTTCCTGCGCTATGTGAGTGATATCCAGGCGAAGTCCACGTTCACGACAAATACGATCATCACAAAGGATGATCATATCGTGACGTTCTCAACATGCAGCTATCATTCCTATGACGGAAGATTTGCATTGTACGGCAAGCTGGTGCCTGCCACAAACGACTGATCAGAGTGCCTTGATCAGCTGATCAATATTCTCTTCCGGTGTTGCCCAGCTTGTGACAAGACGGATGGCGGTGTGATCCTTGTCGATGACACCGTTGGTATGGAAGGCAAATGCAGTGCGCAGGTCATTGATCTGCGCATTTTCCATGATGACGAAGATCTGGTTGGCAGCCGGCTCAAACTGGAAGGTATAGTGCTTGTCCTTCAGTGCCTGGATCAGCTTTTCTGCCATGGCCATGGCATGGGCGGAGATCTTCATGTATCTGTTGTTCGAAAATAATGTTTCAAACTGGATGCCCAGAAGCCACCCCTTGGCCAGCATGCCGCCGTGCTGCTTGATGGAATAGCGGAAATCCTTGTTCAATGCCTTGTTGTTGATGACAACCGCTTCACCGAAAAGAGCACCGACCTTTGTACCGCCGATGTAGAACACATCACACAGCTTCGGAAGATCCTCAGGCTTTACATCATTGGCTCTGGAACACAGACCATAGCCAAGCCTTGCACCGTCAATGAAGAGATATACACCGTATTTCACGCATACATCATGGATGCTCTGCAGTTCATCTTTTGTATAAAGCGTTCCTGTTTCCGTAGGAAAGGATATGTATACCATGCCCGGCTGTACGATGTGTTCATAGCTTTCGTTGTATTTCTGTTCGAGAATGAGCTGTTCAATCTGATCTGCAGTGATGGTGCCGTCCTTGGAAGGAAGAGCGAGGCACTTATGTCCTGTGGCTTCCACAGCACCTGTTTCATGGCAGTTGATATGGCCGGACTGTGCACAGATGACACCCTGGTATGGTTTCAGGCCATGGGCGATGACCGTCATGTTGGCCTGGGTTCCGCCGACAAGGAAATGCACATCGCTGTCCGGTGCGTGGAAGAACTCCTTGATCAGTGCTGCGGCATGTTCACAGTGCGGATCCATGCCATAGCCGGTATTCTGTTCCTTCTGTGCCTTTGCCAGAGCATCCAGGATTTCCGGGATGCAGCCTTCGGTATAATCGCTTTCAAAGTTGATCATCACAAGCTTCCTCTTTTCTTTCTCACAACAGTGATAGAATAGTACAGCGTCAATTATATATGAAGAAAAGAACGAATAGGAAAGCAGCTGCGGTGGTCCTTCTGGCAATTGTCATTGTCAGTATGACCATCATGATGCTGGTGTGAAGAAGATGAAGAGATATACGGACAAGGATCTGGATGAACTGGCTGAGATCCTGAAGAATGACGGTGTGATTTCCGTGCCGACGGATACGGTGTACGGGGTATGCGCAAGGATGGATTCGGAAAAGGCACAGGAGAACCTGAGAAATGTAAAGCATCGTCCTTTGACCAAGGCGTTCCCTGTGATGTGCAGTGATCTTGCACAGATTGAATCCATTGCTGTGTGTGACGCAAGGGCAGTGAAGATGGTGCATGCCTTCATGCCGGGGCCTGTGACATTCATCCTGAAGAAGAAGGAAGAGATTCCGGACTATGTCAACGGCGGGATGGAGACGCTTGCCATCCGCATGGCAACCAGCGAAGCACTCAAGGAACTGATTGAAAAGACAGGCAGTCCTCTGTTCATGACCAGCGCCAACCAGTCCGGTCAGCCGACCTGTCAGAATCTCGATGAGATTGAACAAAGCTGTCCGGATCTTGACGGAATGCTGGAAGGAGATGTTCACTTCGGCGAAGCAAGCACGATCATTGATCTGAGCAAGGATGAAGTGAAGATCCTGAGGCAGGGTCCTGTCACCATGGATCAGATTGAGAAAGTACTGAATGCATAAAACAATGCTGTGTCAGGACAGTTGTTCCGGCACAGCATTGTTTTGTATTCAGGCCTTGGCGAGAAACAGATACGGCATGATGGCTTCCAGGCCGCCCAGCTCTGTACATTCCTGAGCCAGGGCGGAAGCACACAGCTGGTAATGATCATCGCTCATGATCCTGCGATAGGATTCATACAATGTTTCCATGGAAAGATCGGAAGCCGGGATGACCATGCCGGCATTGGTGCGGTTGATGGCCATGGCAAGGAAGGAGGTACGATAGCTGCCGTCATTGATGATGATCTGGGGCACTGCATTGACCATGCACTGGTTGAAGAGATAGCTGTTTCCATCATGGATGCATATGGCAGAACAGGAAGCCAGAGCTGGTTTCATGGTTCCGTGGAATGTGATGTTTTCCGTTTCTCTTGGCTCCACGCCTTTGATCCATGCATGGACATGATACGGGGCGCCAAGCCATGCCTGTCTGACCATGGACTTGCATTTCTCCAGGGAACGCACCGGCTTTTCCATGCAGATGCAGACATCCTTTGTGTGCTGGGTGGAAGGACCTGTGACACGGAGGCTTCCGATGCGGAAGGGGTCCATGCCTTCCGGCGCGGGCTGGATGGCTTTTGGACCGCTGAGAATAGGAATGCTGTGTTTCCGGTACAGTTCCGAAAGACTCAGAACCTGTTCGAGATGTTCACTTTGCAGCACGGCATTGAAGCCGGCCATGGCATCTGCGGGAACAGTGTGGTTACGCAGAACACTGTAGTCCGTGAAGCTGTAGCACTCGATTCCGGAGGCGGCAGAGGCAATCAATGCGGCAGGACGTCCGGCTTCAATGAGAATATCAGGCTTGTATGCACTGATGGCATTCTGGATTGCCTCAAGATCCTTCTGCAGGAATGCTGTGGAAGAGACTTTGGCATACTGCAGTTCTTCTTCCCTTGTCTTCGGCACCTTGCGGGAATGGAAAACAATACGGGGAAGATCCGGGGCAGGATAAAAGGATGCCCCTTTGAGATAGAAATGTTTTCCGCTCATGCATACAGCAGCTTCATGGCGCTGTCTTGTCAGCAGGGTGATCAGATTCTGGCTCAGGAAGAGGCACGGATTGGAATCCACGGCAGAGTAATCCGGCAGGATGAGGAATTTCATGATTCAAGTATAGCATTCCCTTGGTTGCGTTTCTGAGGTGTTTCTTCTATCATGAACAGGAAAAAGGAACGGGAGGATCAATATGCTGGAAGTACTGAATCATCCGCTGATCACACACAAGCTCACCCAGATGCGCAAGCAGGAGACGGGAACGAAGGATTTCCGTGAAAATCTGGATGAAATCGCAGAGCTCATGGCTTATGAGGTATGCCGTGATCTCCCGGTCAACCCTGTAGACATTGTGACACCGGTAGCTCCGACGGTTGGCTATGAACTGGCCAGGGAAGTCGTCATCGTACCGATTCTGCGTGCAGGCATCGGCCTGCTGGACGGCATCCGCAGACTGGTTCCGACAGCCAAGGTAGGCTTTATCGGACTGTATCGTGATGAGAAGACACTGGAACCGCACGAATACTTTGCCAAGTTCCCGAAGAATCTGGACGAGGCTGTGGTCATGGTTGTGGATCCGATGCTGGCAACGGGCGGCAGTGCCGTGGCTGCCCTGGACATGATCAAGAAGCGCGGGGCAAAGAACATTAAGCTGGTATGCCTGGTCGGTGTGCCGGAAGGTGTCAAGGCTGTGCAGAAGGCACATCCGGATGTGGATATCTACCTGGCTGCGATGGATGATCATCTCAATGAGAACGGCTACATCGTTCCTGGTCTGGGCGATGCCGGAGACAGGATCTTCGGAACCAAGTAAATGGCTGTATGGCTGATCCGTGTCATCCTGTATGTCATGTGCTTCATTCTTGCCTTCTGGGCAATGAATGCATGGGATTTTGAAAAAATCCTGAAACCGGGGCATACAAGACAGGCACAGGTTCTCTACTGGCTGATTGCAGCGGCGCTTGGATATCTCTCAGCGCAGTTTGTACTAGGCCTGATCTACATGAAGTGAACATGACGGCAGCGGTGAGCAATCGCTGCCGTTATGCTATAATGATCTGACTTACAGGAAAGGAAGCGAAAGGATGAATCTTGTCAAAGGTGCAATGCCCTATTTTCTGCTTCCTTTTCTCATCTCCGTCCTTCTGGTTCCGGTATGCAAGCAGATTGGCTTTTCCCTGGGCATCTATGCACAGGAGAATGCCCGTACGGTGCATCATGGAAAGATTGTGAGAATGGGCGGTGCGGCAATCTATACGGCATTCATGGTCAGCCTTGCAATCCTCTGGAAGGCAGACCGGCAGCTGGACGGTATCCTTGCGGGAGGCGCAATTATATTCCTTGGGGGTCTTCTGGATGATATCTATGATCTCTCCCCGAAGCTGAAGCTTGCCTTTCAGGTATGCGGTGCACTGGCAGCGCTGGTGATCGGCAACCTCTGGCTGGACAACCTGCATATCCTGAGCTTTGAAATCGACAATCCCTTGATTGTGAAGATGATCAGCTTCCTGTGGCTGATCGGTGTCACCAATGCCATCAACCTGATCGACGGACTGGACGGGCTGTCCTCCGGCATCTGCACGATTGTCACGGCAACGATCGGTCTGCTTGGCTTCTTCATGGCAAGACGCGATGTATGCATCATCGCGCTGTGCCTGTGCGGTTCGATCTTAGGTTTTTTACCGTATAACTTTCATCCGGCATCAATTTTCGTCGGTGACTGCGGCGCACAGTTCATGGGTTTCACGATAGCGGCACTTTCATTGCTTGGTTTCAAGACAACGGCATTGATCACGCTGGGTCTTCCGATCCTGGTGCTGTTCATTCCGATCAGTGATACATTGATTGCCATTGTCAGAAGAAAGCTTTCGGGAAAGAAGATCATGGAGGCGGACCGCGGACATCTCCATCATGTGCTGATGTTAAAGCTGAAGCTTGGACATACAAGAACCGTACTGATCCTGTATCTTGTCACTGCATTGTTTGCGTCAGCTTCCATCCTGACCTACTTTGACCCGCACAAAGGCATCATCATGATCCTTTGCCTGCTGTTATTGTTTGATCTCTTCATTGAATATACCGGCATGATCAATCCGAAGTGGCATCCGATCCTGTCTGTGACAAACAGACTGTTCGGCTGGCCGAAGATGGAAAAGGGCGAGGATCCTGTAGACTCCGTGTATCTGGAGGAAGACGAAGAATACAACAACAGCACCGGCAAGACATCACCTGCCGGGGATTCTGAACAACAGTCCTAGGAAACATCAGGTAAAGTTCACATTGTTCACAGACGGCCTTCATTCCGAAGGCCTATTTTTTATGCGTGAACAAGGAGGACGTGCCATGAACTGTGTGGTTGTGATACCAAGCTATGAACCGGATGAAAGGATTCTGGGTGTTGCCGGGGAGCTGGTGGAATCCGGAAGGAATGCTGTGGTGGTCAATGATGGAAGCGGCTGGAAGTACCGGGATATCTTCGGCACACTGAAGGCACGCGGATGTATTGTTCTGAACCATGCCGTGAACAAAGGCAAGGGCGAAGCCATCAGAACTGCATTGCAATGGATCATGGAGGAAATGCCTGAGACAGATGCGATCATCACGGCAGACGGCGACGGACAGCATAAAGTGCAGGATGCGGAACATCTGCTGCATGTGTTTGAAAAGGAAAATCCGTCCCGGGCAAGACTGGTGATGGGTGTCAGGGATTTCTCATCCGGAGATGTACCGCTGCGCTCGAGGATCGGCAATCGTTTTTCCTCCATGTACTTCCGCATCAGCACCGGACATGGATGCCCGGATACCCAGACCGGGCTGCGTGTTTATCCAAAGCGGATGTTCGGCCTCATGATGAAAACAGAGGGAAGCCGGTATGAGTATGAGATGAATGTGCTGAATGCCGTGGTGAAGACGTACAGGGAAGAAGATCCGCTGTTGTTTGTGCCGGTTGAAACCGTGTATGAAGACAACAACAGTTCATCCCATTTCCATGCCGTGAAGGACAGTGTCAGGATCTACAAGGCACCGTTGAAGTATCTGCTTGCCTCTTTGAGCTGTGCACTTGTTGATCTTGGACTGTTTACATTGCTGTGTCAGACAGGCATTGCCTGGATGAGCATCCTTGCGGCAACGGTGATTGCAAGAGTAGTGTCGGGTATGGTGAACTTCAGCCTCAACCGGAGATGGACGTTCCGTGCATCCAACGGAAATGCCCTGGTTCAGGCAGCGCGGTATCTGATCCTGTTCCTGTCGCAGATGCTGGCAAGCGGTCTTCTCGTATCGACAGTGTCATCCCTTGGCAATGCGACGGTACTCAAGGCAGTGGTTGACAGCGCGCTTGCCGTCATCAGCTTCCTTGTGCAGAAGAAATGGGTATTCAGAAAGGAGGAGTCTGCTGTTCCAATGCATCAGCAGCTGGAGCATACATTATGAAGAAAAGCAGGTTCAAGGTGATCTGGGCTGTGTGTCTGTGCTGTGCATTCACACTGGTGCTGCTGGATGCCTTCGTGATTCCCCATGGAACGATTGCTGTTGTCAAGGCGGAGGAGACCGCAGAAGAAACAGCGCAGGCTTCTGCGGAAACAGAATCAGCAACAGTAAATGGTGAATATACAGAGACCGGCTACAGTTCAGATGACATTCAGATTTCATATACGACACAAAGAGTGGATGATACGACCGTGTATGTCGTGGATGTGCAGGTCAGTGATCCTTCCCTTCTGAAGACGGCATTTGCGGATGATACCTATGGCAGGAATGTAAAGGAGACAACTTCAGATATCGCAGAGGCAAATGATGCCATCCTTGCCATCAACGGCGACTACTACGGCTTCCGTGACAACGGCTATGTGATCCGGAACGGCGTTCTCTACCGCAGTGAAGGCAGCGGAAATGAAGATCTTGTCATTGATGCGGAGGGGAACTTTTCCCTGATCAATGAAGATGACATCAGTGCACAGGAGCTTCTGGAACAGGGAGCCGTGCAGGTGTTCTCCTTCGGGCCGGGATTAGTGAATGACGGTGAGATCTGTGTCAGTGAGAATGAGGAAGTGGCACAGTCCATGACCTCCAATCCAAGGACTGCCATCGGCATGGTGGAACCAGGCCATTATATCCTTGTGGTATCGGAAGGAAGAACGGATGACAGTGAAGGCCTGACGCTGTATCAGCTGGCGCAGGTCATGAAGGACAACGGCTGCAGCGTTGCCTATAACCTGGACGGGGGAGGTTCCTCCACCCTGTGGTTCAACGGGCAGGTTATCAACCAGACAGTCGGCGGAAGAGGAAGCAGTGAGAGAAAGGTGAGTGATATCGTCTATGTCAGTGAGAGCAGCGATGTTTGATGAAAAAGACGCAAGGCTTGCAGGAACAAGCATCCTGACGGGTGCGGGGATCTTCGTGATCTCCATGGTGTACAACCACTTCGGCCATGGGGTGCACAGCAGGTTCATGGATCTTGCTTTCCTGATCCCGCTTGCCGGAGCGGTATGGTACATGATCCTTGCAATGATGAAGGTGAAGGTTGTGAAGCTGAGTGAAAATCTCACGTTTGCCGGACTCTCAGCTTTAACAGCCGGAAGCCTTCTCAAGGGTATTCTGGAGATTGCCAATACAGGGTCCGTGTATATCCGCTGGTTCTTCCTGGCGGGCATGGTGCTGTGCATCATGGCATTTGTGAGCCAGATCATCCAAAGCCAGGACAGTCATTGACTGTTCCGGCTTTTTTGAAATTTTCTGAAGAAATTCCGGAGGAAACGGAAAGAAACAGGCAATAAGTAAGGCAGGAGGAACATTTTGATTATGTCTTATAAGGAAATTCAGGAAATCCTGCTGGAAGAAGGCGCGGCGAGGTTTGGCAACTGCAAGGACTGGCATGACTATGTGGACAGCCGCCGGGCTGTGTATGCACAGCTTGCGGAAGGGCAGCTGGAGAACAACATGATCTCGGAGGCGAACTGGATCATGCGGGCAAAGCAGAGAAGCGCAGAGGACTTCGGCATATACATTGAACCCGGAGATATCTGCTTCATGGACTTCGGGCAGGCCTACATCAATGAGATGGGATACCAGCATTTCGGTCTTGTGATGAGCGTGTGCGAGAAAAAGGCACTCGTCATTCCCATGACAAGCAATCCCGTGCAGTATGCAAGAGCCTATGACCCGGTGCACAATCCGGCCGGAAGGAAGCATCTCATGCGCATCGGCAAGCCACAGGGTATGGCTCGTCCTTCTGTTCTGTTTCTCAATGACCTGAAGTTTGTGAATACTGCAAGGGTCATCAATCCGCAGAGCTGGATTGATCCGGAAGGAGAGCTGTTCCGTGAAGTACAGAGAAGAATGATGGAAGTGATGTTCAGCGGGATACAGACCCCTTCATTTCTCAGCTGATGTATGATACATGCATGAAGCATCTCGACGGGAAATGGCTGATCGGTGTCTCCGGAGGACCGGATTCGATGGCACTTCTGAACATGTGTCTGGAAAGCAATACCTTTGTGCATGCGGCAATGGTGAACTATCATCATCGTCCCGAGGCAGACATGGAGGAACAGGGTGTCAGGGCGTTCTGCATGGCACATCATGTGGAACTGTCCGTTCTCAGTACGCCGTTTCAGGCAAGGGGGAATTTTGAGGCGGAAGCCAGGAAGCACCGCTATGACTTCTTTGTGAAGCTGGTGAAGGAATATGATCTTGCGGGTGTGCTGATTGCCCATCAGGAGGATGATCTTCTTGAAACATACTTCATGCAGAAGGAAAGGCATCTGGTACCGGAAACCTATGGTCTTGCGGAAGAAATGCACTATCAGGGAATCCTGGTGAAGCGTCCGCTGCTTTCCTTTACGAAACGGCAGCTTCTGGAATACTGTGTGGAAAAAGAGATTCCGTACTGGGTTGACAGCACGAACAATGACCGCAGTCTTGCAAGAAACCGGATCCGTCAGGATCTGGTTTCAGGGATGAATGCGGAAGAAAGAGCTGAAGTCCGGAAGGAAATCCACAGGGAGAACGAGGCTTTGCAGGATCGGAGAAGACGCATGAACTCCATGGTGGAAAAGAAACGGATTCCTTTTGGAGAATACCGGAGTCTCTGTGAAGAAGACAGGCTGACACTCTTGAGAAGCCTGTTGGATGAGAAGGGAAGCCATCATACACTGAAGCATCTGGAAGCGCTGGATGATATCATCATGAAAAAGGACATGTTTCTGCTTGAGGCTGATGAAAGATGGCTGGTGAGTGATGGAAGCTTCTTTTACCTTATGGATCCTCTGAAGCCTTACTGCTTTGAAGTGCATGATGTACAGCAGCTGCTGGGACTTGGAAGACAGCAGTGCTTCCTGGTGGAGAAAGGAAAGCCGGGGGTGAATGCCGTGACGCTGAAGGAGACGGATTTCCCCGTTACAGTCAGGAACTTTCAGGATGGCGATGTGATCGAGATGCGCTTTGGCACAAAGCCGGTGCACCGGTTCTTCATTGACCGGAAGATTCCGCTGTATCAAAGAGCTGTCTGGCCGGTGGTTGTGAATCAGGCGGGAGAGGTGATCCTGGTGCCGGGACTTGGCTGCAGCGTGGATCACTATTCCTTTGAGCCGCAGGTTTCTGTGCTACAATTATTCGTAACTTATATAGAAGGCGGGGACTTTCATGCATAAGGATATCAAGAAGATTCTGATCAGTGAGGAACAGATCCGCAGCCGTTGCGACGAGCTTGGAAAACAGATCACTGAGGACTATGGCAAGGAAGGCAGGACACCGCTTCTGGTGGCTTTGCTCAGAGGATCCGTGCCTTTCCTGGCGGAACTGATCAAGCATATTGATCTGGACATTCAGTACGACTTCATGGATGTGACAAGCTATGCGGGCACAAAGTCCACAGGCGACATCAAGATCCTCAAGGATCTGGATACTTCCATTGAAGGCGTTGATATCCTGCTGGTTGAGGATATCGTGGATACCGGCAAGACGATCAAGTCCGTCAAGGAACTGCTCATGAACAAGGGCGCAAGGTCCGTGAAGGTCGTGACGCTGCTTGACAAGCCGAGCAGAAGAACAGAGGATGTGAATCCGGAATACTGCGGCTTTGAAGTGGAGGATCTGTTTGTGGTCGGCTATGGCATGGACTTCGATCAGAAATACCGCTGCCTGCCCTATATCGGTGTACTGAAAGACGAACTTTATCAGTGAGGTAAATCAACTACATGCAGAAGAAAAGTTTTCTGAATTATCTTCCTGCGCTGATTGTGCTGATTGCGGTGCTGAGCCTGTTTACGATGAATACCGGCTCTTCCACACAGACATTGAACTACAGTCAGCTCAAGGAGACCGTACAGGAGGAGAAGATCAGTGAATCCGTGGTATCCATCGGATCCAATGTGATCACGGTCCGCGGCAGCTATGAGAAGGACGGGAAGAACGTCACATTCTCCGGTACTGCGCCGTCAACACAGGATTCCGTGACATGGTTCCTGGATGAACTGGATGATTCGCGTGTTTCCGTGGTGGACGCGGAGGCAAGCAACGAGTTCCTGAACATCATGTACTCCGTTGTTCCGCTCATTCTGGTGTTCATCATGGGCATCTGGATGATGAACCGCATGAACGGCGGAAACTCTGCCAATGCCAAGGCATTTGACTTCGGAAAGTCCAGAGCAAAGCTTGAGACAAAATCGAAGGTTCACTTCGATGATGTGGCGGGCTGTGATGAAGAGAAGCAGGAGATGGCAGAGATCATCGACTATCTCAAGTATCCGGCAAAGTTCAAGAAGATGGGTGCCAGAATCCCGAAGGGAGTTCTCCTGAGCGGTCACCCTGGAACCGGCAAGACCTTGCTTGCCAAGGCAGTCGCCGGTGAGGCAAACGTTCCGTTCTATTCCATCTCCGGTTCCGACTTCGTCGAGATGTTCGTCGGTGTCGGCGCAAGCCGTGTGCGTGACATGTTCCGCAAGGCACAGCAGACAGCGCCGTGCATTATCTTCATCGATGAGATCGATGCTGTGGGAAGACAAAGAGGCGCAGGCTTCGGCGGCGGTCATGATGAACGTGAACAGACACTGAACCAGCTGCTTGTTGAGATGGATGGCATGGAGGACAACAGCGGCATCGTTGTCATCGCAGCGACAAACCGTCCGGATGTCCTTGATCCGGCATTGTTAAGAGCAGGCCGTTTCGACCGTCAGATCACGGTATCCCTTCCGGACCGCAAGGGCAGAAGGGCAATCCTCAATGTGCATGCAAGAAACAAGCATCTTGGAAATGACATCGATCTGGATGCCCTGGCCAAGCGCACACCGGGATTCTCCGGCGCGGATCTTGAGAACGTGCTGAATGAAGCAGCGATCCTGGCTGTCCGTGAAAACAAGAGCGAGATTCACATGACACAGATTGATGAAGCAATCGACCGTGTCATGATGGGACCGGCAAAGAAGAGCCGTACCTATGATGAGAAGACCAAGAAGCTTGTGGCATACCATGAAGCAGGCCATGCCATCATCGGTCTGTACCTGGACAATGCACAGGTCGTGCAGAAGGTCACCATCATTCCAAGAGGGGAAGCAGGCGGCTATAACCTGATGACTCCGAAGGAAGAGAAGATGATGAATACGAAGA
>OMUX01000004.1 GCA_900314345.1 uncultured Erysipelotrichaceae bacterium
AGATTAAGCAAACGGAGGTGTAATTCCATGAAGTTCACACTTGATATCCAGTGCTTCGCATCCAAGAAGGGTGTATCTTCCACCAAGAACGGACGTGATTCCGCAGGAAGAAGACTTGGCGCCAAGAAGGCAGACGGCGAGTTCGCAACAGCAGGCTCCATCCTCTACCGTCAGAGAGGCACAAGGATCTACCCGGGCAAGAACGTGAGCCGCGGTGGAGATGATACCTTGTTCGCTACTGCAGACGGCATCGTGAAGTTCGAGCGTCTGGGCAAGGACAAGAAGCAGGTATCTGTCTATCCCGAAGAGGCATAAGTAATTCAAGCCAGGGCTCCTGATCATTCAGGAGCCTTTTTCAGAAGAAAGGAGGATCCGGACATGATTGATCTGATCCGCATCAAAGTGAAGGCGGGCGACGGCGGCAAGGGCTGTGTTGCCTGGAGACATGAGAAGTTCTATGCAAACGGCGGACCGTTCGGCGGCGACGGCGGCAGGGGCGGCCATGTGTATATCGAGGTTGATACCAACGAGACAACCCTGGCCAAGCTGCGGTTTACAAAGTCCGTCAAGGCGGGAAACGGCGAACCAGGCAAGATCAAGAAGATGCATGGCGCTGACGGTGATGATGTGACCATCAAGGTTCCTCTTGGAACCATGGTCAGGAATGCAGACAACAATGATCTGCTGGCAGATCTGACAAGACCTCACCAGGTCGTGCTCATTGCCCATGGCGGAAAAGGCGGTCTTGGAAACTGCCACTTCGCAACCGCCAGGAATGATGCACCGGAATATGCACAGCCGGGTGAAATCGGGGAATCCCTGAACCTGCAGCTGGAGTTAAGACTGCTGGCGGATGCCGGACTGATCGGCTTTCCTTCTGTGGGCAAGTCCACATTCCTTTCCGTTGTCAGTAATGCAAAGCCTCAGATTGCGGACTATCCTTTCACAACCCTGGAACCGAACATCGGTGTTGTTTCCCTGCCGGATGAAAGAAGCTTCGTTCTGGCCGACATGCCGGGACTGATTGAAGGAGCGGCGGACGGCAAGGGACTGGGCGATGAATTCCTGCGCCACATCCGGAGATGCCGTGTCCTGATCCATGTCATTGACATGGCAGGGGCAGAGCGTGATCCTCTCAAGGATTACGAGACGATCAACCATGAGCTTGCCAAGTACGATGCACAGCTGGAGGAAAAGCCGCAGATCGTCGTGGCAAACAAGATGGATGAAGAAGGTGCTGAGGAGAACCTGAAACGGTTCAGGGAAGCACATCCGGATCTCAAGGTATACGAGACGTGCACCCTGATCCATGAAGGTGTTCAGGAAATACTGTATGCGGCCATGGATGCCATCGATGATGAAAAGAAGAAGGAAGCAGAGGAAAAGAAGGAAGCGGAAGAGACCGTTGTCTACCGCTATGAACCAAAGCGTCCGGACTTCACTGTCGATAATCTTGGCAACCACAGATTCAAGGTCAACGGTGAGAAGGTTGACCGTCTTGCCGAGCAGGTGGACTTCTCCAAGGAGGAGGATACCTATGCCTTTGCCATGACGCTTGCGAAGATGGGCATTGACAAGGCACTGCGTGAGGCAGGGGCAAGAGACGGCGACCAGGTCATTGTCGGCACCTATATCATGGACTACAGGGAGTAATGACATGATCGCATTCATCAAAGGCACAGTCGCATCCTATACAGCGGATTCCGTTGTCATTGACCATGGAGGCATGGGCTGGCAGATTGCCTATCCCCATACCGACGAGCTTCACCTCAATGAAGAGATCACGGTCTATACCTATCTGCATTACTCCGATATGGACCTGAGTCTCTATGGTTTTTCCTCACCGCAGGAGAAGGAACTCTTCCTGCGTCTGATCTCCGTCAAGGGACTTGGTCCCCGCACGGCCATGAACATGCTTTCCAAGGCCAGTGCCGACAATATCATCACGGCTGTTGAGACAGGCAATGTTGCACTGTTGAAGAAGATGCCGGGCATCGGCGCAAAGACGGCAAGCCAGATCGTCCTGGATCTCAAGGGCAAGCTGGTGGCCGTGGAGACAAACAAGAAGACAGCAGACAAGACACAAAGCTATTCACAGGAAATCCAGGATGCCCTTGAGGGACTCAAGAACCTTGGATACCGGCAGGCAGATCTTGGAAGCGCAGCGAATATAATGGCTGAAAAGCCAGGACTGTCCACCGCAGAATACCTGCGCATGGGACTCAGATACCTGGCCAGCCACAGCAACAGCTGATATCTGAAAGGAACTGATACATGGAAGAAAACGAAAGACTGCTGTCCGCAATGAAGGAAGAAGGAGACGATGATGCAAGCATCCGTCCCCGTACACTGGAAGAGTATGTAGGACAGGACAGCCTCAAGGAAAACCTGCGCATCTTCATCCAGGCTGCTCTGCAGCGAAATGAATCCCTGGACCACGTATTGCTCTATGGTCCCCCGGGACTTGGCAAGACAACCCTTGCCTACATCCTTGCCAATGAAATGCACACGAAGATCAAGACCGCATCCGGACCGGCAATCTCCAAGGCTGGAGACCTTGCGGCGATCCTCTCCGTGCTTGAGGCAGGGGATGTGCTTTTCATCGATGAGATCCACCGCCTGCCCAAGCAGGTGGAGGAAGTACTCTATCCGGCCATGGAGGATTTCTACATCGATATCATGGTAGGCGGAGAAGGTGCTTCAAAGTCCATCCGTCTGGATCTGCCGCCGTTCACCCTGGTGGGTGCCACAACCCGTGCCGGTGATCTCAGTGCCCCTTTAAGAGACCGCTTCGGCATTGTCTCCAAGCTGGAGTACTACAGCAATGAACAGCTCGAGCAGATCATCACCAGATCTGCACACGTGCTGAATGTGTCCATTGAACCCCAGGCTGTCGTGGAGATTGCCAAGAGAAGCAGAGGCACACCGCGCATTGCCAACAGACTCTTGAGAAGAATCCGTGACTTTGCCCAGGTGCTCAACAACGGCGTCATCACACAGAAGCTTGCCGGTGATTCCCTGGACAGACTCAAGGTTGATTCCCTGGGGCTTGATGAAGTGGATATCCGCTACCTCAAGGGCATCGTGGAGCGCTTCCATGGCGGACCGGTGGGTCTCGAAGCCCTGGCCAATGCCATCAGTGAAGAGACCACAACCCTGGAGGATGTCTATGAGCCCTATCTCATCCAGATCGGCTTCATCAACCGTACCAGCAGGGGAAGAGTCGCAACAGAAAAGGCCTACAAGCATCTCGGCATGTCCATGCCGCATGCACAGCAGACCTTGTTCTAGACCTGTGTCATATTCCGTTTACGAAGGGATGCACAAAGCATCTCTTTTTCGTTGCTGTTCCGGCACCATTTCACCGCATCTTGCTTTGTGAACAATACCGGCATCCTTGGATGTATGGTATTCATCGGTTTACAGGCATCCTCCGTCAGGATCACGAAGTGATACCCGTCCGCTTCCCTGCGGTACAAAGCACCAAGGTATGCCGTGCCATCCACGCTGAAGTAGTATTTCCTCTTCTGCTTCGACCATTCATAGTAGCCGCTGCAGGGGATCACACACCTGCCGCTGCCCGCAAAGAAAGGGGAAGAGAATGCTGTTTCACTTCTTGCATTGATAACCAGGCTTTTGCCCTGATAGCCCCACAGCATCGGCACAAGCTTCATCTTCTCCTTTGCAGAGGCGATGGCAAAGGCACGCTGGCCGGGAAAGACCTCAAACAGGGAAATCTGTTCAAAGTCCTCTTTCTGCATCTTTTCCCTTGCGGCATCAATGAGATCCCGCAAGGCTTCATTCTTTTCATCAAAGAAGAGATATCTTCCGCACATGCCTCTATCTTGAATGAATTCGTTTGATTCAAACAAGCGATAACCAAGCGGGAATTGCGAGTACCC
>OMUX01000210.1 GCA_900314345.1 uncultured Erysipelotrichaceae bacterium
AAGTGATCATGGATGCTTACTTCAAGGACAAGGATGGAAAGGTCTTTGACCTGGACATGCAGAAGAAGTTCATCAGGTGGCTGATCACCAGGATGCTCGTGTATCTCAGCGACCTGATCATGAAGTCGGTGAAACCGGGGAAGTATCCGGAACATCTGAATGCGGCTGTGATATTCATCTGCGCATTCGATTATTTTCATAAAGGATGGCCGGTATACCGGTTCAGACTGCATGCAGAACCGCCGGAAGGAATTGACGGAGAAGTGGTATGGATTCCGGATGTGGAAATGGCTATTCTTAACCTGAAGGGAAATCCCGCACTTGCAAAACCAAGGGTGAGGGAGATCCAGACATACTTCAATGAACACATTGTCTGCGGACCGATATCCGCAAGGCTGGAAGAAGATGTCAGAAGAGTGAAGGAGGACCAGGAGAAAATGTCAATGTACCTTCATGAAATGGACCGGCTGGCAGAGGAAAGAGAAGAAGGAATCTCCATTGGTGAAGCCAGAGGTGAAGTCAAAGGCGAAAAAAGAGGAGAAGCCAGAGGTATTGCCAAGGGAGAAAAACAGGGAGAAGAAAGAGGCATGCTCAAGGCACTTGCCGGTTTTGTGAATGATCATCTGTGTTCCCTTTCTGATGCGGCAAAGAGAGCCGGTATGTCAGAGGAAGAATTTACAGAGAAGGCTAAGGAGTACCTGAAGTAGATGGTGATATCCATTCCCGTGGAATTGTCTGCTGTATGGAAACGCATGCCGGTGCTAGAATGATGACAGAAAGAAATCGGAGGAAATCATTATGAAACTGATTCTTGCAATCGTGTCAAATGATGATGCATCTGCAGTATCCTCGGCACTGACAAAGGAGAATTTCTCCGTTACCCGTCTTGCCACAACCGGTGGATTCCTCAGAGCGGGAAATACAACAATGATCGTAGGAACTGAGGATGAAAAGGTTGAGCACTGCATAGAGATCATCGGCAGTGAGTCAAAGAGAAGAACAGAGATTGTGCCCAGCACGGCCAGCTATGACATCGGAAGGTATGCATCCTTCCCGGTGGAGGTGCAGGTCGGAGGTGCAACGATCTTCGTTCTGGATGTGGAACAGTTCCGCAAGCTCTGAGAAAGAAAATACGATGTGTTCACGCTTTGCATTGCGTGATACACACCGTATTTTTTTGCTTTGATACTGTGGAAACAGAGAGGATTCCTCAGCCGGCAATGAGATAGACCAGCACGGAGACGATGGTGGATACACCGCCGATCATTGCCTCATAAGGGATCAGCTTCATGCGTTCCTTGATATCCATGTAGACAGCACCGCCTGTGGCGTGGAAGAAGGAACCATGGGGAAGAGAATCATTGACAGTTGCTCCGGCATGGATCTTGGCTCCATAGAACAGGATATCCGCAGTGTATTCGACAGCACAGGAAGCACGTGGTATACATTTGAGTATCCATCGGAATACATTCTGATTGCTGAAAAGAACGAACTGGAGAGAACAATGGCACAGTTTTGTGCTCTTGCGGCAAACCATGCAGTTGTTCTGTACCTGGGCATGTGCAGTGAACACAATCATGGAACTGTGCTGTAAGATGGAGCCTGGAAAAGAGAAACAGAATGATCAGGAAGACAAGAGAAGAGGATCTGGATGCAGTCATGAAGATCGTGCAGGATGCACAGACATTCCTTCATGCACATGATGTTCCGCAATGGATCAACGGCTATCCTTCCAGGGATGACTTTCATCATGATATGGAACGGGGCAGTTCGTTTGTACTGGAGGAAAATGGTTCTGTGCTGGGTGTGGCATGCATCAGCATGGATCATGAAGATACGTATGATGTGATCAATGGGGCATGGCTGGATGATGATCCGTATGTGGTGATCCACCGGATTGCCATTGCAAGGGAATGCAAGGGAAAACACCTTGCCCATCAGTTTGTGGCATATGCAGAACACCTTGGAAGAAGCAGCATCCGGATTGACACACATGAAAAAAACACCAGCATGCGTGCATTCCTGGAAAAGGAAGGATTTACATACTGCGGGATCATTCATCTTCATGACGGTGCACCCCGGTATGCCTATGAAAAACAGATCAGGAAATGATGATTACAGGCAGGCCTTGTCCATGACCTTCCTGATTTCATCGTGGATTTTCTGGTAGTCATCGCCCGGCATGCATTCGAAGCATTTCGTCTGGTCGATGAACAATGAGGGAACATAATAATAGCTGTACTGGTCCGCCACATCGGGATGGATGTTTTCATCAATCATCTGGATGCGTACATCCGCATAACGGCTGTTTTCCTGGCGGAGGTCCGTGATGGCCTTGCGTGCTGTGATGCAATAAGGACATCCCTGCTGGATGAACATGGTAATGGTTTTCATTGCTTTATTTCCTGTCTTTCAATGATGGCACGGATGCTGTCGAACAGATATGGCTTGAGCTTGTCAATGGGAAGAGGCTCGTCATAGAGAATGCTGGAATAGCAGCTTCCGTTTACAAGTTCGATGATCATGTAGATCATGATGAGGGGATCCTTGTATTTCACCGGGGATGTTTCGAAGCTTTCCTTGAATACCGCCGGGAAGTTGACGCCTTCCGTATCCTCTTCGTTGGTCAGGACATTGCGGAAGACACCCCAGCTGAGATTCTTGGAGATGAAGGACAGTGTCCGTTTGTCTTCACACAGCTGGTCAATGATGTTGTCACACATCAGGATGATGTCTTCTTCCACGGACCTGCCTTCCATCGGACATGAATCCACGTATTCCTTTGCCTTCAGGAAGATCTTTGCGGAAGAACGGGCAATGATGTGGTTGCGGATGTCATTCTTGTCCTTGAAATAGGAATAGAAGGTGCCCTTGCCTACGTTTGCTTTTTCAGCGATGTCGGAGATGGTTGTGTTTGTCATGCCTTTGGAGGAGAAAAGATCAAAGGCTGTAGCCATCAAGGCATCGTGTTTTCTTTTTTTATTCTGTTCGGCTTTGCCCATACCAAATTATATAGAACATTTATCCAAAAACCTTCAAGTGTCTATTCTTCCGAAAATAATAATTGACCAATGGTCGAAACTGGATTATCACAGTAAGGCACGATTTCGACCAACAGTCGAAAATTGTTGAAGGGAGAGAACATGAGCAAGAAGCTTGGCGAGTGGGTAGTCAAGGCACGCATACCGCTTCTGATCATCGCAACGCTGCTGCTGATTCCGTCAGTGATCGGCTACAACGCAACGAAGGTCAACTACGATATGCTGGTCTATCTGCCCAAGGATATTGAAACCATGCAGGGGCAGGACATCCTGGAGGATGAGTTCAGCACAGGTGCCTTTGCGCCGCTGGTTGTGGAAAACATGCCGGCAAAGGAAACGGCAAGGCTGAAGGCGGACATTGAAAAGGTGGATCATGTCAAGACGGTGCTTTGGTATGACTCCGTCATGGACCTGAGCGTACCGATGGATGTACTGCCGGATGAGATCTATGAGAAGTTCAATACGGATGATGCGACGATGATGTTCATCATCTTCGATCAGACAACTTCAGAAGACGGTACGATCGAGGCGTGCCGTGAGATACGGAAGCTCTGTGATGAACACAGCTTCCTGGCAGGCATGACCGTAGGCCTGATTGATACGCAGGAGCTGGCGGACAAGGAGGCACCGATCTATGTGGCAATCGCGGTGATCCTGTGCATGATTGCCTTGTCTCTTGCTATGGATTCCTGGCTGATTCCGTTCCTGTTCATGCTCAGCATCGGTTATGCAGTTCTTTATAACATGGGAACCAACCTGTTCCTTGGACAGATCTCCTATCTGACCAAGGCAATTGCGGCAGTGCTGCAGCTTGGTGTGACGATGGACTATTCCATCTTCCTGTGGCACAGCTTTGAGCATTATCTGCGAAACGGGAATGACTCGAAGGAAGCCATGGAGAATGCGATCTCTGATACATTCAACTCCATCATCGGTTCCTCTGTGACTACGATTGCCGGATTCATTGCCCTGTGCTTCATGAGCTTCACCCTTGGCAAGGATATCGGTCTTGTCATGGCAAAGGGTGTTCTGTTCGGCGTTGTGAGCTGCGTCACGGTTCTTCCGGCATTGATCCTGGTGTTCCGGAAGCCGTTGCTGAAGACAACACACAAGGCTTTGATTCCTGACTTCCATGGTCTTGGCAGGAAAGTGACCAGCCACTGGAAGCTCAACCTTGCCATCTGTCTGGTCCTGCTGGGACCGGCAGTGTATGGCTATACACATTACAACGTCTACTACAAGCTGGATTCCTCTCTGCCAAGGGATCTTGCGGCAGTGCAGGCAAACGAAAAGGTGGAGGATGAATTCCACAACACCACGACGGATGTACTGATGATCAATGCCTCTGTTCCGGCCAAGGATATCCAGAAGATGGCTTCTGAGATGGAGGGCGTGGACGGAGTCAACTGGGTGATCGGTCTCAATACCATCAAGGGTGCAGGCATTCCGGAAGAAGTGATCCCTGAGGAACTCAAGAGCAGCCTGATGAATGAGAACCGGCAGCTTCTGATGATCAACT
The DNA here is from genome assembly GCA_900314345.1 of uncultured Erysipelotrichaceae bacterium. Classification (GTDB taxonomy): domain Bacteria; phylum Bacillota_I; class Bacilli_A; order Erysipelotrichales; family Erysipelotrichaceae; genus Bulleidia. The sequence goes on from OMUX01000210.1 coordinate 4,561, forward strand.
CTTCCTATGAAGTGGCAAGTGATGAAATCAATGCACAGTGCGGCACACTGAATACAATCGCCAAGAAGTATGACGATGGCGCAATGCTCATCGGTGAGGCTCCGGCTACCAAGGATCTGATCACGATCTCCAATGCGGACTTCGGAAAGGTTGATTCCGCATCCATCGGCATCATCTTCCTGATCATTGCGCTGGTCTTCGGATCTGCATCGGTTCCGGTTGTTCTGGTGTCAGTGATTGAGTTCGGCATCTTCGTGAACCTTGCGGTTTCCTGTGTCACAGGCACGACGCTTCCGTTCATTGCCGGCACCATCGTTTCCACCATTCAGCTTGGTTCCACCGTCGACTATGCAATCCTGTTGACCAACCGTTATCTCGATAACCGTGCAGCCGGCGAGGAAAAGCAGAAGGCAATCTCTGATGCTCTGCAAGCCAGTGTGAAGTCAATCTTCACCAGTGCCGTTTCCTTCTTTGCGGCAACCGCCGGTGTAGGCATCTACTCCGATATCGATATCATTTCCTCCCTGTGCATCCTGATGGCAAGAGGTGCACTGATCTCCATGGGCTGTGTCCTGTTCATCCTGCCATCGTTCCTGATGGTATTCGACAAGTTCATCTGCAGGCATACCAGGAGAACAAAGAACACAGTTCAGTTCAACTGAAGAAAGGAATGACAAAGAATATGAAGACAAAGCATACAGCAGTAACAAAATTCATCAGTACAGCAGCTGCTGTCTCACTGGTGCTCACACTTCCTTCATCCATGGTCTGGGCAGAAGGAAATGACAACAATACCAGCGGAACAACAGACAGCACGAATACAAATGATACAAGCTCCCTGATCAGGACAAAGGATGAAAGCGATGGCAAGGAGGAAACGGTATACATCATCACCGATGCCTCCGGAAAAACACAGAAGACCATTGTCAGCGATCGTCTGAAAAATATCTCCGGTGCTTCCTCCATCAAGGATTCCTCTGATCTTTCTGACATTGAGAATGTCAACGGGGATGAGGATTACACACAGAATTCTGATGGAACCATCACATGGAATGCCGAAGGCAAGGATATCTACTATCAGGGCACCACAGCACAGACTGCTCCGGTTGCCGTGGCTGTTTCCTACAAGCTGGACGGCAAGGATATCAGTGCTGAGGATCTTGCCGGAAAGAGCGGTCATGTGATCATCCGCTTTGACTACACGAACAATGCAGAGAAGACTGTAGAGATCAATGGAAAGAACAGAACGGTCAAGGTTCCGTTTGCCATGATCTCCGGTGTGATTCTTCCGCAGGATAACTTCTCCAATGTGAAGGTCACAAACGGAAAGGTCATGTCGGAAGGCAAGAACAACATTGTCATGGGCATGGCATTCCCGGGACTGAAGGAAAGCCTGGATCTGGAAGATGATGCGGATCTCAAGGACAGAATCGGTGATGTGGAGATCCCTGAATATGTGGAGATTGAAGCAGATGCCACGGACTTCAAGCTGGAAGAGACCATGACGGTTGCCAGCGCAGAGCTGCTGTCTTCCGTTGATGCGGACATTGATACCTCTGATATTCAGAATGATCTGAACAGACTGCAGGATGGTGCAGATGATCTTCTGCAGGGAACCAAGGATCTCAAGGATGGCACAGAGAAACTGAAGAACGGTGCCAATGATCTCTCTGACGGTGCTTCCACACTGAAGAACGGTACAGGTGATCTCCTTGATGGAGCGAACAAGCTCAATGACGGGGCAGTGACACTGGCCAATGGCTTGACAACATTCGACAGTACATTGAAGTCTTCACTGGCTGATACACAGAAGAAGCTGACAAGTGACACAGCAAAGGCTGAAGCAGACAAGAATCAGATTGTAAAGGTTCTGGCTTCCACAGGATTGATCACTGTGAAGAATGACGGAAGCTATGAAGTGGATCAGCAGAAGGCGGCCATGCTTTCTGAGATGGGTGCCATTGCCAAGGATCCTGCCACACTGCAGGCACTTGCCCAGGCTGGCATCATTACCATCAAGGATGGTCAGATCGCATCCATCAATCAGGACAGGATCAACAGTTTGATGAAGCTTTCTTCCATGGCTTCAGATACAAAGATCATGACAGCGCTGGCCCAGGCAGGAATCATCCAGGTGGACAAGGACGGCAACATCACGGCAGTGGATCAGAAAAAGGCAGAATCCATCTCTGCACTTGCACCGCTGGCCAGCGATCCGGCAGCCCTTGCGGCTCTGGCAAAGTCCGGGATTGTGACTGTGGATGAAAAAGGAAATATGACCGGCATCAACGCAGCACAGCTTTCCAATATTGAGAAGCTGGCTCCGCTTGCACAGAACATGGAAGCCATGACTGCACTTGCACAGTCCGGCATCATTACGCTGAATCAGGATAAAACGATCAAGGAAGTGAATGAGACACAGCTGTCCAATATTGCAAAGCTTGCACCATTGGCATCTGATCCGGATGCTATGGCAGCTCTTGCACAGTCCGGTATTGTCACTGTTGATGAAAAGGGCAGGATCACTGGTGTGAATGCCGCGCAGCTGAAGAACATTGAAAAGCTTGCTCCGCTTGCACAGGACAAGGCAGCGCTGGGTGCCCTTGTACAGGCAGGCATCATCAGTGTGGATCAGAACGGGAATATTACAGGGGTCAATGCAGCACAGCTTGCAAACCTGGAGAAGCTTTCCGCTCTGGCTGGTGATCAGACTGCTCTGTCCGCATTGATCTCTGCAGGCATCATTACCGTAGATGAAAAGGGCAGTATCACAGCTGTCGCCACAGACAGAATCAAGGCTCTGACCCAGTATGCGCCTCTTCTGAACAACACAGAAGTCATGACAATGATCAGCAGTCTTGGACTGATCAACGCGGATGGTTCAGTGAATCAGGATAAAGTGAACCTCTACAATTCCCTGCTTCCGGTTCTCAATGATCCGAATGTACAGGCTATGATTGCGAACGGCCAGTTCACAGCAGATAAAATCAATGCAATGAAGACAGCTGCTGAAGGCATGCAGAGCTTCATGGCTGCCCTGAATCAGAATCTTCCTGGAAAAGGATACGTCACTGTCGGTGCTGATGGAAAGACACATGCATTGAACGCTCAGCAGATCATCCAGGATCTGGCAATGTACCAGGCAATGTCTGCACAGGCACAAGGCTCTGCAGGTACTGCAGAAGAGACAGCAGATTCTGAAACAGTACCTGCGAAGGCTGCTGAGACCTCTGAATGGGAAGATGAAGATGCAGAGCCGGCTGAAGCAGAAGCGACAGCTGCTGAAGAAACAGCTGACAATACCGAAGAGGTTGCAGAAACTGAAGCAGTGAAGACCTATACCCAGGAAGAACTGGATCAGAAGATTGCTGAAGCAGTGGAACAGGCAAAGGCTGAACAGGCTGCTGAGGATAAGAATGCAGTTGATACAGAGAGTGCAAGCTATCTTGCTGGTGTGGAAGCCGGAAAGAGTGCACAGGCTGAAGCAGACAAGGCAAGCGTTGACTATGAAAGTGCAAGCTATGCACAGGGCCTGACAGATGGTGCGGCAAGCGTCCAGGCTGCTCCAGCAGAGAATCAGGCACCTGCGGAAGAAACACAGCCGCAGGAAGCAGAACCGGCTGCACCTGTTGATGGTGATCTGACAGCTTCTGCCTTCAACAGCAACGGTGTCGTCAATGCCGGTGCCCTCAGCGAAGAGACAGCACAGACAACAATGACACCGGAGCAGATCAAGGCACTTCTGGAACAGTTCATTAATGACTATGGGCAGGCTGCCGGAGATACCGGGGCAGTACAGGCACTGCAGACAATCCTGGACAATGAGGACTACAAGAAGCTGATTGCGGCAGGAGCACAGCTGACCGATGGTACTTCACAGCTCAAGGATGGTGCTGAGAAGCTGAACAATGGTGCCGGGAATCTGTATGACGGAACCGTTGAACTGAAGAACGGTGCTGTTGAACTGGATGATGGTGCACAGAAGCTGATGGATGGCATGCAGGAGTTCTATGATGAAGGGATTGCAAAGCTGATGGATGTGTTCGGCGACAACCTTACGGATGTTCTGGACCGTATGCAGGCAGTGGCTGATGCCGGTGCAGAGTACACGAACTTCTCCGGTGCTCTGTCTGATGAAGACCAGAACAATACCGTGAGATTCATCATCAAGACTGCGGCAGTGAAGTGAAACATGGGATGAAAAAGGGAATCTTTGCAAAAAGTTTCCCTTTTTTCCTGCCTTTGGTAGGATGTTTTGAAACTTCGGCAAAGAAAGCGGTTTCTGCCTTCCTATAATCTAGGATATAGCAAGGGGAAGACATGTACGGTTTTCATATTTCCTTTGACATTGCGGCGTTCCTGATCTGCTTTGTTTGCCTGGTATATTGTCACACCTATCTGACAATCACCTCGGACCGGAGCAGATATTTCCGCTGGATGCTTGGCGATACGATGATCTGTGCTGTTACGAACATCATCTGCAACAGCATCAGTGATATCCCGCTGCCGGCTTATTTCGGCATGCTTGAGGGAATCTCCGCTGTGTACTTCCTGTCGCACAATCTGCTTGGATATCTGTTCCTGCGGTATGTCATTGAGATCAATGATGTACGTGAAAACATCAAGAAGAAGATGCTTGCGGGGATGTATGTAATGCTTGCCTTCATGGAAGCCCTGATCCTTCTGAATCCGTTTACTCATGTTTCCTATGCATATGTCAACGGTGTCTATGAGCGCAGGATCGGGCTGACCATCATCTATGTGATCAATGCCGTATTCCTTGGCCTTGCCTTGTTCACCTACATCAGAAAGCGCAAGGCTTTGACAAAGCAGATGTCCTGGTGGATGTCATTCATGCTTGTCATCGGCATGGCAGCGCTTGTCATTCAGATGGTATGGCCGAACTTCTCTGTTGAGCTGCTTGGTGAATCCACCGCCTTCCTTGGTGCATTGCTTGTCATGGAAGTGGGTTCGCAGGATATTGATCCCTTTACCGGTCTGAGGGCACAGAAGTCATTTGAAAGCAGGACAAAGCATTTCGTCTCTGCCGGATCGGAAGTGCTTTTGACTGTGATCCGTCTGGACGGCTTGAGTGCAATGCGCAATGCGATGCCGTTAAGAAACTACAATGATGTGGTTTCTGATTTTGCCACGGTGCTGGAGCGTGTGAACAATGAGGATGAAGTCTTCCGGTATTCCTCTGACACATTCTGTACCTATCTGAAGAAGGGAGCGAAGGTCAGCTGGGAGAGATACCGTGAGGAAGTGACCAAGCTTCTCAGGCGCATCTCTTCCTCTTCCGCCACCGGCAGCTTCCTGGATTTCCATGTATCCTTTGCCAAGGTTCCTGAAGATCTCAGAACGGAACAGGAGGTCATGGCGGTTGTCACAAGAATCCTGCCGCGCAGCAGCCATGGCCTGAACATCTATGATTCGAAGGATCTGCAGTACATCCATGAAAGCATGTTCATCCAGAATGAGATTGTAAAGGCACTGAAGGAAAACAGATTCACCGTATATTATCAGCCGATTGTTGACTGTCGTACAGGCAAGGCTGTTTCTGCAGAGGCACTTGTGAGAATGAAACGGAAGGATGGTTCTCTGGTGCCGCCGGTAAAGTTCATTCCGGTTGCGGAAGAAAGCGGGCTGATCAACGACATTGATGAGTTCGTGCTCTCTGATGTGTGCCGGCTGTTCTCTGAACACAAGGTGGATATTCCTTATATTGAACTGAATGTATCAGCTTTCCATATCTCCGCACCGGATCTGCATAATACGTACATGAATACGCTGAAGAAGTATGATGTGCCTGCTTCAAAGGTCAATCTTGAGATCACGGAGACAGGCGACATCACCAGCCGCATGACGAAGTTCATGAACCTCATGATCAACAACGGCTTCCGCTTCTCACTGGATGACTACGGCACGGGATACAGCGGTCTGCAGAGACTGCTGGTGCAGCCGTTCACCAACATCAAGTTTGACAAGTCCCTGCTGGATCATGCCAAGGACAATGATCAGAACAGACTCCTGTATGAAGCTTCCATCAAGACTGTGCAGAACATGGGCTTTGAGGTGATCCAGGAAGGTGTGGAAACAAAGGAACAGAAGGATTACGTGGAGTCTCTGGGATGCCATCTGATCCAGGGATACTATTATGCAAAGCCGATGCCTGTGGATCAGTTCCTGGAATACATTGCAGTGAATGCATGAAAAAAGCGGAACTTTGTGAATTCCGCTTTTCTGCTGGCTTCAGAGAATGTCGAGCAGCTGCTGTCTGGAGATGGCAGAAGAGGCAAGCTCATCACCGGAGAGAATGTTGTCTGCCAGCTTGTTCTTTCCTTCCTGCAGCTTGAGGATGCGTTCCTCCACGGTTTCCTTGGTAATCAGACGGTAGACACTGACCGGCTTGTCCTGGCCGATGCGGTGTGCTCTGTCGCTTGCCTGGTCTTCCACAGCGGTGTTCCACCACGGATCATAGTGGATGACGATGTCTGCGGCAGTGAGGTTGAGACCGGTGCCGCCTGCCTTGAGGGAGATCAGGAACACCGGGGTGAAATCATCCTGGAAGGCATTGACCAGCTTCTGTCTGTTTTCCTTGGAAGTCTTTCCTTCCAGAAGGTAGTATTCAATTCCTGCTTCCTTCAGCCTTCTGGAAAGTTCATACAGCATGGAGGTGAAGGAAGAGAACAGCAGTACCTTGTGTCCTTCCTGCACGGCTCTCTGGATCAGTTCCAGACAGAGTTCCTTCTTTGCGCTGTTTCCTTTGTAGTCATCATAGATGAGTGATGGATCACAGCAGATCTGTCGCAGCCTTGTGAGTTCGGCAAGGACTTCAAACCTGGCCTGGCGGAACTGGTCATCGGACTGCTGTGCAAGCATGATCTTGAGACGCTGCACGCGTGCTTCATACAGTTCCTTCTGCTCACCTTCCAGCGGTGCAAAGTAGACTTCCTCCAGCTTGGGCGGAAGATCCTTGAGGACATCCTGCTTGCGTCTTCTGAGAATGAACGGAGCAATCATGGCGCGCAGTCTTGCCTGGGCATCCTTGTCCTGGGATTTCACAATCGGTGTTTCAAAGGTCTGCTTGAAATGGGTATAGCCATACAGGAAGCCGGGCATGAGGTAATCAAAGATGCTCCAGAGCTCGGAGAGTCTGTTTTCAATCGGTGTTCCGGTCAGGGCAATGCGGAAGCCTGCATTGATTTCCTTGACGGCCTGGGCTGCCAGGGTGGCGGCGTTCTTGATGTACTGTGCTTCATCAATGACCTGCACTGTAAAGTGCATGTTCTTATAGGCATCAATGTCGCGCTTGATGGCATCGTAGCTTGTCACAAGCACATCCTGTCTGCCGCTGGTCAGGATCCGTTCTTCACGCTCTGAAGCAGAGCCGGTGATCATGCATACATGAATTCCCGGGGAGAACTTCTGGAATTCATTGTTCCAGTTATAGACAAGGGATGCCGGGCATACGATGAGGCAGCGTTCCCGCTTCGGCAAGGACTGGATCAATGCAATTGTCTGCAGTGATTTTCCAAGACCCATCTCATCGGCAAGCAATGCACCAAAGCCGTTTTCCTGCAGGGTTCTGAGCCAGCGGTATCCGTCCTTCTGGTAAGGACGCAGGATATCCTTCAGTGATTCCGGGATGTCATAGTCCGCATCCTCGATATGCTTCACATTGTGGACAAGCTTTGTGAAGTACTCATCCCTGTCCATGAGAATATCAGCGTCTTCTGCGGATTCATCCAGATACATGGCACGGTACTTCGGAAGACTGAACTCACCCTTGCGGATGTCCTTTGCACTGACATTGAGGTCATTGGCCATCTTTGCCATATTTTCAGCCATGGCATCATCCACTGTGACAAAGGATCCGTTCTTCAGGCGGTAGTACCGCTTCTTTGGGGAATAGCGGGACATGATCTCCGCCAGATCATCCAGTGTTCTCTGGTCAGTGTTGAGGTGCAGCTGAAGCAGGTCATGGTTCACACTGACACCGAAGCTGAAGGTGCCCATGGAGTGTACGGTCAGCTTCTTCAGGGCATCGGAGATGTATATCTTTGCCTTCTTCTGGATATCGGGTATGGACTGCGTCAGGAACTTGTAGAGGTCATCGTCGCTGCCCTGCAGCACCATCCTGGAGTCCGCCTGGGAGAAGGAATTGAACAGGGAGGAGAAATACGAAACCATATGCTTTTCCACTGCTTCGTTGCGCTGATCCAGCTCCTTGTTTTCATCCTTCGGGTCATAGAGATTGTATTTCCTGTCTCCGTATACGGAATACAGAGCACCGTTGATGATGTCTGCCTGGGGCAGGTCAAGATAGACCTCAAACACAGCCTTCGGGGGCATGTATTTTTCAGGAAGGTAGCCTTCCGTCTTTACTTCTCCATGCTCTGCAAGCAGCGGGTATACCGTCTGGGTGAATTTCTTCAGATCCTTTTCATCAATATGAACCCTTTCTTCCTCCACATGCTCGAGCAGGGAGAGGAAGCGTCTGCTTTGATCATCAGCCAGGCTGATGGGGAAGATGACATTGTCCTGACGACGGAAGAACCAGACAGCCTTGGAACCATTGACATGCATGAGGGACGGCATGGTCATTTCCATGCCGTACTTGTCCGGTTTGATGGAAAAGGAAAGCTTCTGCGGTTCCCTGACCACCTTCATTGATGTTTCACCGCCGGAATTCAGGATGACCGGATTGTCCTGCAGGGCATCCATGAACTCATCCACCCAGATGCTGCTCAGGGTCAGTTCTTTGTAGAAGCCGCCGTTATATGTGCTTGTGGCATCATAATAGTAGCCTCCGCCTCCTTCAGCGGCCTTGCCAAGGCGCTGCAGGAAGCGGACCATCGGCTGCCAGGACGGCATAAAGGAACTGATCTCCGGAATGAAGGAAAGGTTCTTGCCATAGCTGATCGTGCGGTGTTCTTCCATGGCATTCATCAGATCATTGACACTTTTCAGCTGATAGGCACGCAGTCCTTTTCTTCCGATCTTGAACGTGGCGGTCATGGAATCACTGTCCGTGATGATTAAGTGCGGCTCCAGGAAGATGTCTCCCTTGCCTGTATTCTCAGGTTCCATACTGCTGTCCATGAACTGCATGAGACTGTCGGTTGTGGAATGGATATCAGGCAGGCCGAGCTTTCCGGCATCTCTTTCCCGGATGTAGAAAATCAAAGCAGCTATGGTATGTGCACACTGTCCGCGGTAGATGAGGAATTCCATGCAGTCGCAGCGTACATTGATGTTGCCGGTCTTTTCATTGATGACGCATGAGGTTTCCACTTCGCTTCCATAGCGGCTGAAGTATACCGTGAATGTGACGGAGGGATAATCATCCGCATCCACATCATAGGTGATCTTCGTGTTCCTGTTTGAAAGAAGCCGGAGTCCTGCGGCATAGCGTTCAGGCCTGACCATCTGTTTCAGTGAATTCTCCGTAATCATGGTATGCCTGCCCTCCTTCTGAACCAAAATTATAGCAAGGGTGTAATGAAAATGATGGACTGACAGGCAGGAACCGTTCAGAAAAATCATCGGAATTTCATTGTTTGCTGTGAATGAAAGGCATGGATATGCTAAACTGCACTACGTAAATCGGAAAGAGGATCTTCATGCTCAGGATAGTCGCAGACAGCAGCTGTGATCTGACACAGAAGGAAGCACAGGAGCTTGGCATTACCGTCATGCCTCTGGGTGTCAGGTTCAACAATGATGAATATCAGGATGGCATCGATATGGATGCTGATCGTTTCTATGACCTTCTGGAGAAGTCAGATGTGCTTCCCAAGACCATTGCCATCAATGCGTTCACCTATGAGGAACAGTTCCGTGCCCTGATGGTGAATGAGGATGACCAGGTGCTTTGCATCACCATCGGATCCAAGCTGAGCTCTTCCTATCAGAATGCATGCCGGGCAGCCGAGCAGTTCAACGGCAGGGTTACGGTCATTGATTCAGAGACAACCTGCATTCCCTATCAGGTCATTGTGCGGCAGGCCGCAAGGCTCAACAAAATGGGTACGGATCCTCATGCGTTGATCACAAGCCTGCAGGTGGATGTGAAGCGGGCAAGGCTTGTGGCTATGCTGGATACCCTGGAGTATCTCAGAAAAGGCGGAAGGATTTCTGCAGTCGCAGCTGCGGCAGGAAAGATCCTGGGCTATAAGCCGGTCATCACCATTGAAAACGGCAAGGTGGATGTTGTGGGCAAGGCAAGAGGCCTGCACAGTGCCGGTGCCCTGATGGTGAAGTACATTGAAGAACACAACGGCATTGACTTCTCCATGCCTGTCAGTACCTCCTACAGCGGACACAGCGACTACAACCTGCAGAACTGGATCAAGAGCCACGGAGATATCCTGGAAGGACATGAAGCAGAGATCCATGAGTCGCAGATGGGCAGTGTTGTAGGCACACACTGTGGTCCTGGTGTAGTAGGCATTGCCTATTTCTCAAAGAATGAGAAGTGAATGATGAGCTCCTGAAACAACGGGAGCTTTTCTTGTGGTTTGTCAAGAGCTGTATTTTCTCACGCTTGTGCTAAGATGAAACGGCACTGCCTTTGATGGCAGGGAATGACCTGCGGGAACATGACAGGCGGAAAGGATCAAACGAAACAATGGATGAGAAGATTATCAGCCAGCTGGCGAAGGAACTGAAGATCGGCAATGATCAGGTAGAGACGGTTCTCAGCATGCTGGAGCAGGATGCGACGGTGCCGTTCATCGCACGCTACCGCAAGGAACAGACAAAGGGACTGAATGAAGAGCAGATCCTCTTTATTCAGAAGCAGTATCAGTATGAAGTGAATCTGGCAGACCGCAAGGAAGCTGTCCTGAATGCCATTGAAACACAGGGCAAGCTGACGGATGAACTGCGTGATACGGTCAATGCCTGCACGAAGCTTTCCGAAGTGGAAGCCATCTATGCACCATACAAGCAGAAGAAAAAGACAAGAGGCGGCGTTGCCATCAAGAATGGCCTGCAGCCTCTGGCAGACTGGATGCTTTCCCTGCCGGAAAGCGGAAGCCTGGAGGAAGAAGCAGCGAAGTATGTCAATGAGAATGTCAAGGATACAGCCGCTGCCATCCAGGGGGCCAAGGATATCATTGCTGAAGTGGTCAACGGCAATGCAAAGCTGCGTGTTTCCTTCAAGGATACGATCGCAAAGTCCGGCTGCATCGTGACAAAGCTCAAGAAGGATGCCGTGGATGAGAAGAAGGTCTACGAGATGTACTATGACCGCACGGAGCGTGTATCCCAGATTGCAGATCACAGAGTCATGGCCATTGACCGTGCTGAGAAGGAAAAGGTCATTGCGGTCAGCTTCACCTATGATCTGGAAGCCCTTGAGAAGGAAGCTTTCAATGCCTATGCAAAGGGACAGAGCACTGTTGTGGAGGAAGAGCTGAAGGCTGCTATTAACGATGGCTGTGAAAGGCTGTTATTGCCGTCTGTTGAAAATGAGATCCGCGGTGATCTTTCCGACAGAGCGCATACCTCTTCCATTGAGATCTTTGCGCAGAATCTGGAACAGCTCCTGTCCCAGCCTGCCCTTAAGGGAAGGATTGTCATGGGCTTCGACCCTGGCTTTTACAATGGCTGCAAGCTTGCGGTCATTGATGAAACAGGCAAGATGCTTACGGTGGACAAGATCTTCCCGTTCCGTGGAAAGGGCGAGGATACCGCTGCCATTGAAGCAAGCAAGAAGAAGCTTCTGTCATTGATCAGCAGGTATCATGTACAGACCATTGCCATTGGCAACGGCACGGCTAGCCGTGAGTCTGAAAAGCTGTGTGCTGACCTTATCCAGGAAAATCATCTGGATGTCACCTATGCCATTGTTTCTGAGGCAGGTGCTTCTGTATGGTCTGCCCAGGAAGAGGCAAGAAAAGAGTTCCCGGACATGGCGGTTGAGGAAAGATCCGCTGTATCCATCGGCAGAAGACTGCTGGATCCGCTGCCGGAGCTCATCAAGATCGATCCTAAGAGCATCGGTGTCGGACAGTACCAGCATGACCTTCCGGAAAAGGCACTCAATGAGCGCCTGGATGAGGCAGTCATGAAGGTGGTCAACCGTGTCGGTGCAGACCTGAATACCGCAAGCCCTGAGCTGCTGACTCATATCTCCGGTCTGAATGCGGGCATTGCAAGGGAAATCGTCAACTACCGCAATGAGAACGGAAGGTTCACCAACAGAAAGCAGCTTCTGAAGGTCAAGAAGCTTGGTCCGAAGGCATTTGAACAGTGTGCCGGATTCCTGCGCATCACAGATGGCGACGAACCGCTGGATGAAACAAACATCCACCCGGAGTCCTATGACAATGCAAAGAAGGTCATGGAAGCCTGCGGCATCACAAAGCTTGGTGTGAAGGATGCTGAGTTCCCGGAAGACAAGGTCAAGGATCTTGGCATTGATTCCTACACGCTGCATGACATTGAGGATGCTATCAGACAGCCGCTGAGGGACTACCGTGATCAGTTTGCGGCACCGGTTCTCAAGAGCAATGTCCTGGAGCTTTCCGATCTGCATGTCGGGGATGAGCTGGATGGAACAGTACGCAACGTTGTCGACTTCGGTGCCTTCGTGGATATCGGTCTCCATGAGGATGGTCTTGTCCACATCTCCCATATGTCCATGAACCGTATCTCTCATCCTTCCGAGGTTGTCCATGTCGGCGATATCGTCAAGGTATGGGTGTTCGGCATTGATGAGGCAAAGGGAAGAGTACAGCTTTCCCTTCTCCCGCTGGATCAGCTTGAGGCAAGGGATGCCAAGGCTGCAGAGTGGAAGAACCGCAGGAAGGACAGAAACAGGAACCAGAACAACCGGAACAATAACCGGAAGAAGCAGGAAGAGCGCAAGCCTACCATGGAAGAGGCAACAGCTGCACTGCTTGCAAGGTTCGGCTCCAAGCATCAGTCCCGTTAATAAAGAATGCCAGGCTTCTTGAAGGAGGCCTGGTTTTTTATACTGAATTTAACATCTTTGCGAAGAAGTCCCCATCTTCTATAAGGTGGTGATGAATTCGCTTCATAAATATGCTATAATATTATTGCGTTATAGATATATTTTGTTGCATATTATTACATATAACGATATATTTGCTTATCTGACTGGTATAACAATCAGAAAGTGTATTGAGACACAGGGAGAGAAATGATTCAGAAAGCTTACCGTTACAGACTGTATCCTGATGAGAAGCAGAAGAT